>DASYSW010000083.1:0-10288 GCA_036002905.1 Chitinophagaceae bacterium | reverse complement strand
ATTATACATGCATGGTGGAGTTTCGTTTACACCTTATAAGGAACAGTTCAAAAAGATAGTTGGTAAAGACATCAGTTACCTGGAAATGTACAACGCCAGTGAAGGCTTCTTTGCGGCCGATGAAATTCCGGGTGACGAGGGTATGCTTTTATTTGTTGATCACGGAATTTTTATGGAGTTTATGCCAGTAAGTGAATATGAAAAACCAGAGCCACGCACACTCGGCCTGCAGGATGTTGAAATAGGAAAAAATTACGCCCCTGTTATCAGTACCAATGGGGGTTTGTGGCGCTATTTACTGGGTGATACAATTCAATTCACGTCTTTAAAGCCGTTTCGAATAAAGGTAAGCGGCAGGTTGAAACATTTCATAAATGCCTTCGGAGAAGAGGTGATAGTTGACAACACCGACAAGGCCCTGGCGCTGGCAAGTGAGAGATCCGGAGCGATAGTAAATGACTACACCGCCGCGCCTGTCTATTTTTCTGAGGCAGCAAATGGTGCGCATGAATGGTTGGTTGAGTTTGAAAAGGAACCGGCGGATCTCCACCAATTCACGACTGAACTTGACAATGCACTCCAACAGGTAAACAGCGACTATGAAGCTAAGCGACACAAGGATATTGCACTCAGGAGACCTATCCTTCACATTCTGAAAAAAGGAGTCTTTAATCAATGGCTGAAAGAGAAAGGAAAGTTAGGGGGACAACATAAGGTTCCAAGATTGAGCAACGACAGAAAATTCATTGAGGAAATAAAGTTGCTGATGTAAGTGTAAAAGTACAAGAGTCACTGACGCTTTGGTCAGGATGCCGACATTTATCATCGGCATGCGACGCAACGGAAGTTGAATAGGATTACTTTTGCTGGCTACATAAAAATCATTATGAAACTAATCGAAGGGAAAGTCGCGATCGTTACAGGAGCTGCCCGTGGAATTGGTGAAGGCATCGTTTTAAAATTTGCTGAGCATGGAGCTCACGTTGCATTTACCTACGTAAGTGACGGCAGCGCTGACAAAGCAAAAGCCCTGGAAGAAAAAATCAAGGCACAGGGTACAAGGTGCAAGTCCTATAAAGCAAATGCAGGCGACTACGGCCAGTGTGAGTCGTTCGTAAACGACGTAGTCAAAGAATTTGGCACCGTCGATATTTGTGTGAACAACGCGGGCATTTCAAAGGATAATCTATTGCTGAGGATGACACCTGAACAATGGGATGAAGTGATGCAGGTAAATCTGAAGAGTGTTTTCAACATGACAAAGCAGGTAATCCGGCCGATGATGAAGGCTAAGAAAGGGAGCATTGTTAATATGAGTTCCATCATTGGGTTAATGGGAAATGCCGGACAGGGAAGCTACGCCGCATCCAAGGCCGGGATCATAGGTTTCACCAAATCGGTGGCAAAAGAACTAGGCAGCAGAAATATCCGTTGCAATGCCATTGCTCCTGGTTTTATTGAAACAGATATGACCGGGTATTTAAAAGAAGGTGAGCAGGCAGAAAAATACAAGGCCGGAATTCCATTAGGCAAGTTCGGCAGTTCGGAAGATGTTGCCAATGTAACGTTGTTCCTCGCATCAGATCTGAGTTCTTACGTGACCGGCCAGGTGATCAATGCCGATGGGGGAATATACATGTAAGGTAATTGCTTATCCTATATCGATAAAATGAGCAAGAAAGAAAAAATTCTTTTTGTTTTAATCCTGTTTTTTTTAACAACCCTGTTTCTTCCCTGGCTAAAACTGGCAAACATCTTTGCTGCAATATTTCTCGGCGTGTACTCATTCTTTTTTGATTCATTCGGGGAGGATTCGTTTTTCATTCGAAAAGAAAACCTATCGAACTTATTCAACCGGAAATGGCAGCTATTGAAAGAAAGAAAATACCTTTTGTGGATGTTTCTTTTTTTCATCATCGTTGTGATCAGTGTCTCCCTGTCTTCCAATTTTCACAAAGGGCTTCGTTACCTTGACCCGAGACTACCGCTGGCTTATTTTCCGCTAAGCGTTGGCCTTTTGCAGTTAAAAAAAGATTTTAAAGACAAAGTACTATTGGGATTTGCGTGGCTTACTACACTCGTCATGTTGTTGTGCCTTTGTTGGTCACTAAACCGCTCGAACTTTTTTAAAAAACCCGAATTTTTATACAACGATTCATTTACCGAGATCCTGAAACAACAATCTATCTATATTTCTTTGTTGGTAAACCTGTCCATTTATATTCTTGCCTATCACATTCTTTACAAAAAGAACCGGTATAAGGGCTGGATGATCTTTACAGTCATATTTCTCTTTGCCATGAACTACTTACTGGCAAGCCGTAACCTGATGCTCGTACTGTATGTTTTTACATTGGGGCTTGCTATGTACTACATTTTTAAAAGAAAAAAATATTTTGAGGGAGGTCTGCTGATATTGGCCCTGGCCCTTGGTGTATTCGTGATCTTCAAATTTTTCCCGAAAACGTTCAACCGTTATAAAGAACTTGCTTATACCCAATTCGATTATAAAAGCATGGGGAAAGAAAGCCACTACAACATGGAGGTAGCAAAAGACCAATGGAATGGTGCAAATTTCCGGATGGCCGCGTGGAGATGCGGCTGGGAATTATTCCTGACCAGTCCCCTGAAGGGCGTCGACATCGGGGATAAAAGGGACGTGTTAATGGACAAATACCGGGAAAAAGATTTTCAGTTTGCATTGAAAACGCAAAAAAATGTACACAACAACTATCTCGATATTTTGTATAGCATGGGGTTGATCGGCTTGAGCTGTTTCCTTATTGGTTGGGTAATACTTCCTTTGATCTATTCAAGACGCTACAAGGACTGGCTCAGCATGTTGATCATACTCACGTTTGCGATTGCATGGATCACTGAAATTTATTTTGATCGCAGTCTTGGAGGGATGCTCACGGGGTTCTTTATACCATTTTTACTTACTGATAAGTGAACGTTGACATAGATGTGCCACGGTTATTTAAAGTTACCCGTAAGTTGAAAACTTCCGCAAAACTGTAGCACACCTGAAGCGTACCTACTACCGAGTTCTGCTTACAGATAAGTAGAGGGCGTTACTGATTATCCGCGGTATAGAGTTCAATTGCCTTCCCTGTATCTCCGAAGAATTCTATTTGTCCATTTTTCATGAAAGCGGCGCGCGTACAATATTTTCTGATCACCTCCATCCCATGGCTCACCAGGATAACTGTTTTACCCTGTATCCATGATCCTTCAAAAACCTTCACAGCTTTTTCCTGGAATTTCATGTCCCCCACCGAAAAAATTTCGTCAAGAAACATAATGTCCGCCCCGGCTTTTACTGCGATAGAGAACGCGAGCCGCGCCATCATACCTGAAGAAAAAAACTTAACCTTGGTATCAACGAAGTTTCTTATTTCGGCGAACTCTACGATCTCATCGAACAAGCTGTCCACTTCCTTGATCTTCAATCCAAGTACTGACCCTGACACATAGATATTCTCGCGGGCCGTAAGTTCATGGCTCATCCCCACACCAAGATTCATCAACATAGTGGAACCGTTAATCTCTATATAGCCAGTATCAGTCGGGTAAACGCCGGCCAATACTTTTGTCAGGGTGGTCTTGCCACAACCATTTCTCCCGATCAATCCAATACATTCACCTTTTTGTATTTCAAGTGAGGTCGGCCTCAACGCCGCCACGTCTTTCCGTTTGGGCGGGTTGAACAAATTAAACAACCGGTGCTTAACGGTGTTATGACTATCTTCCGAAATGTGAAATGTCTTACTGATATCCTTTGCGATTATCGCTGTTTCCGTTTCAGTTTTCATACTATAATTTCTCCGCGGCTTTAGATCCAAGCTTGTTTAAAAACATAAGGCCAAGCAATAATAATAATATGGCGTACGCATAGTCAAATCCCAGTAATTTAAAATTGGGTGGCGTATGTTCCATCATCACCCTTCGTGCGTTAATGATGATACCCGCAATAGGATTAAGATACTCGAAGCGGGGCAAGCGTTGCTCAAATGTAGAAAGCTTATAAAATATGGGAGAGAGAAAAAACAAAAACGAAGTAAATACCATCCATATCTGGGAAATATCTTTTGCTACTATGTAAATCGTTGAGAGGATCAGGGACATACCGAGCGCTAAAATGAAAAGGTTGAGGAAAATGGCCGGTATCCAGAAGTTTTGAATCGAAAGCCCCGTCGATTCTTTTTCCAAAAAATTGTAGAAAATGAGAAACATCATAAAATTGAAAAAGAAGCCGATCGAATTACTTAACAGCGTTGAAACATATATCTCGATCTTATTCATGTTGCTGTACTCATACAAATACTTTTTTGTATTCAGGATCTGGATGGTGCCCACAGTGGATTCGACAAAAAAATTCCAGAGAATTATTCCAATGAACAGGTAAGAAGCAAAAGCGGGAACATTTTGCTGCATGATGATCTGGAAAACCACGTAGTAGATAAAAATGTCCATCAATGGTTTTATCAGGGCCCAAAGAAGACCCAACTTATTCTCATAGTAGCGAAGTTTGAATTCTATTTTAGCGAGAAGCCAAAGTCTTTCAGCCTTGTTCGATCTTTTAAACCAATCATTGAGAATTTTCAGGACCATGTTTACTTATTAAGTAGCCGGTAAATTTTTAAAGCCGCCTTCCTGGTAAATTTGTTTCTTTTGACCAGGTAAATCAATTTTTTTGACAATTTTCCTTTCACGGGGATCCGTTCTGCCAGGTGATAATCCAACGATGGATTATCTATAAAAATCCCGGGCCCGTTTGCATTTAGTAAGCCAAAAAGTTCGGCCGCAAAAGTAGCGTAAAACTCGTGATGTTTTTCAGCCAGGAGCTGATAGAGGTATAAACGGTTGCTCTTATTAAATCCTCTTGCCATGGAATTTCTCCTTACCCGGTAGAAGAAGAGGAATTCCGGAATGACCACACCATTAAAACCGTTTTTTACAAGATTCACTACGCTATCATAATCTTCCATACCATATAAAAACGCAGTATCGTTCAATCCATGTTTCAAAAAGCTTTCTTTTTTATACACCAGGCTGCTTGAGTTGATCATATTATGATACAAGATGAATGGAGGTGCCGGTGTAAAGGCGGGCCATTTACCATTCGATTCACCAAAATACTGAACCCAACTTCCAACAAAATGAACGTTTGACTTTTGCCTAAGCACATCAATTGCTTTTTGATAATAATTTGAAGCGACTTTATCATCAGCGTCAAGAAAGGCTAGATATTCTCCTTTCGCCTCCTGCGCTCCTTTGTTGCGTGCGGTAGAAAGTCCCATATTTGGCTGATCAATGATCCTTATACCCCGTTTTGTTCTTAACATGTTTAATACCTGCAGGCTTTTGGCGTCATCACTACCGTCATTAACGATAATAATTTCTTTATTGCCATAAGATGATTGATCAATAGAAGTGATGGCCTCATCTATATACTCGCCCATGTTAAAATAGGGGACCACCACAGAGAGCAGCCCGGTGTCTCCCCGGTGACCGCTCTGATCTTTTGTATTGTTGACCAATACAAACGGGAAATCAGTTCTCATGGAAGGAGCAAACTGATCCAGGAGATCCGTCTTATTTGAAAAATAAATACTAGGATTACACTGCTCCTTTACTGTTCTGACCGCCTGACTTCCTATTTTATTTATTTCACTCGCATCGAGGCGATGGGTGATATGTATTTTTTCTCCGAAAGATGAGGAATCGTTATAGTCAAATAAAAAACCATTATACCCGTCGCGAATAATTTCATTTTGCCCGCCCTGTACCGAGGCCAAAACGACTTTACCCGCCGACATGGATTCAATGACCGTGTACGGCAAATTTTCAACGGTACTGGGAACAAGAACAACTTTGGCTTTCAAAATTTCTTTGTAGACCTCACCGGGCGGCAAAGCACCAGCAAGAGCCAGCAGACCCGATCGCAATTGATTTGAGTATTTCTTCTTCAAATAATCGCCAGTTGTGGTGCCAGCTGCATGATAAAAATAATTTTCATCTCCAACGAGTTTTAATTTATAGGTAAACCCTTTTTTCCAAAGGTCACCAAACACGCTAAGGGTATTTAGGGTTCCCTTGGCGGGAGATAACTTTCCTATGACGACAAAATCAGTTTGATCCTCGCTCGAATTTGTAGAAAATTCATCCGGAACAGAAAATGGATTATGAAGTACTGCGAAGTTTCTAATCAACCCCGGGTACTTGCCGAGGATATCATCAGCAAGATATTTACTGGGGAAAATGCAAAGGTCTGCCGCCTTCATGCAAAACCTTTCCATTTCCGCTATCCAGAAATAAGGAAGCTGGTAAATGCTGACGTGGTTGTGCGCAAATGTTATAAAAGAAGGACAATGACAAGTAACGACGATCTTTAAGTCCCTGTACAATGCATCCCCTAAATGTTTTTTTTGTAAAATATAATAAGCTATCCCCTGGTATTCCTGGGCTTCGAGCCAGTCAGGAGCTCCTTCTTTTTCAAGATAAAGCCGGACGATCTCTTCAAAGGAAGAGCTCACCATTGTTTCATAGCCGAAAAAGTCTGAAGTATCTTTCAAATAAGGAGAGAATTCCACTGTCCGGATATTACCAGATACAGTTTCTTTAAATCTTTTTTCGTGGCTGTTCAGTATAAATATGGTTAACTCTACCCCTTTCTGTCTGAATATTGAAGTCAGCTGCGTACAATAAGTCCCAATGCCTCCTCCAAACTGCGGCGGATATTCCGTTGTGAGCAACCAGTATTTCAATCGTTATACTTTTTTACTTTATCACTGAATAATGAGCGGAACGTTCTCTTACCCATGAAGACCTTGATCACATGTCCAATGCGTTTATACCAGGTTGGTAATATTTCGTACTCATTATGATACCACTCAACATTATCAGCTGTCTGTTTTTTTTGCAAGCTCAGATAGTTCTGCATATTCTTTTCAACTGACTTCTTTATATCCAATTCTCCTTTGTATTTATCAATCAACGCTTGTTGGTGATAGGCGATGCTCGCGAATTTATAATGTCGTGTTTTGAACAATGACAGTTCCTTTTCCCGTAATCCACTTACGATACCCAGCAAATCAGGATCATTTTTTTCAAAGAGAAAATGTATTTCACCGGGGTTCTTGTTTTCAAGAAATAGCGATAGCCAACCTTCCACCAATGCATCATAATCGATGTCGGCTGATGTTACCGCGTATGCGAACTGGCTTCCTTTATGGTCGGTTCCCTTTACACTTTTCGTTTTGAGTATTGAAAGATGAAGCCCCTGGTTTACGGACTTTTCTGATAATTTTTCAATAAACTCCGAATTCCTTGCATCATCGCTTATAAATACTACGGGCTTGCCGTTTGTAAGGTAATATGAAGGCTGGAAGAAAAGCGCAATGATATCCTCTATATATGCGTCAGTAAGATTTTGCGACTGGGAATTCTTGCCGGGCAATACAATTGTAAACGGACTTTCAGGCGGTAACTTCTGGAGTTCTTTATATAAATCGCTTAGCTCCCCCGCTTCGTAGTACAGGTCAAGGCAAAACCCGCCGCTCCAATCCCGGTATACCTTACTGTTGAATGAATCAATGACCAGCCATTTATTGATAAGCATTTTAAATCCCTTTTATAGTGTAACCCTGGTCATCAGCTAAAAAGCAGAAGATCCTTTCCCAGGAATGTGTATACCTGCCTTCATTTAGATCGGTAAAATTACCTTCTTCAAGAATTTCCCTGCAGCTTAGGGCAGAGTATGCTGAAAAAAATTTTTTTATGATCAGGCTTCTTATCCAAAACATTGCTCCTGCCACAAAACGGTGATCCGTAATCTGCAAATCATACATCGAAATCAATTCCTGCATCTTGTCATTATTGGTGGTGCTGAATTCGTTTGTTTTCTTATTATACTCATCCCTGATAAAATCATTCGTCCCGATTATGCCTGTTTTCGGAACTTTTCGATACTCGGTAAGTATTGCTTCAATTTTTCGCGGTTCAATGATCGAAAATAATTTTTGCCTCCAGGCCTCGCCGGCGAACCAATGATTGCTTTGTTTGTCGTGCAGGAAAACGATATACTCGGACTTCAGTTCAGCCTTTATAAAAAAATCGATCAGTGCCAACTTGCCACCAATATCTCTCCCCTTGTTAGGCGTTCTTATTATGAATGCACCCGGGAAGTCCTCCCTGATCAAAGAGATCAATTCGGCGTTACCGGGATGCTCCAGGCAAAGATTGATTAAAAGAAGAGGTGTGTATTCCCGGATTTTCATCAGTTGATTTTTGAAAATTTTTTCCCAGGAACTATGATCGTATATGTGGATGAAAAGCGCAAACATTGTCTGTTAAGAAAATTGAGTTGTCGTAGTTTTCAAGCAGGCCCGGACAGCCTGCCATTCTCCATTATCACTACATTGTTTATCCGTAGTAATTTTTTGCGTGTTTTAAATACCTATCCCTTAAAATTCTATAATATGCCAGGCTCCCTTTCCGGCTATAGAACGGGTCACCCAATACTTGCTTATAAAACACACACGCCTTTCGAACGTAGCTTTTTTTATTTTTAACGCCATTGTCTACAGAAAAATCGATTTTAGTTCTATCGTACGTCGATGAGTTGATGACCGCCCCGAATGGTTTCAAACAATTTGCGTCAAACGTTTCCTGGACAAACGACAGGCAATTTTTAACGACAACTTCCTTCCGGGAAAGTAAATCCTGGTGTTGAACCAAAAAAACCTTGTCGGTACCAAAGGCCTTAAGAGAAAAATAGCAGCTTTCAGTTAAATCGTACCATTGATTATAAGCATCTTCTTCTTTATAATTTTCTGCGCGCCCTCCAACGCTGGCGAAATTCATCAGCGAATGGGCAACCTGGATGGGGTTCCTGATCAAAAAAATAAATTTCGAATCGGGGAACATCAAATTCAGGCAATAGACAAAATGCGAATTTTCGGGAGTGCCATCCACCCACCTGTTCATCTTGTCCCCTTTACTGCGCAAGAGAAGGAAAGAATTATCCTCCGTTGTGTATTCAACGAAGTCTTCGATGGTATTCAATTTCTTGAGCTCCGCGAGGCGTGGTGAATTTTTTTTCTTTAGGTCAGCTCTTAGGCCCGCTTTCAGGTAATTTACCCGGCTGTCGAGCAGCAGGGAGTGAACATGTTTGCCAAATGACCTGTAAAATTTTGACCTGGTTATTCCCATACTGGGCAAATTGGAAAATTCTCCATTGATGCTGCCGAAATTGTACAAACAGTCCAGGTATACGCCCAGTCTATATATCCAATTTGTTTCCTCAAGAGGAAACATATTGGAATGCTGGCCAAGCGCCCATGTTAAAATACTTGTACCAGACCGGTACGAACCAATTATGAAAACGGGTCCCATTGTGTCTTATCTTTCTTTCAGGATAAAAATAAGAAAGTTACTTTTCAGTTGCAGCACCTTATATGGCAGAGCCCGGATAAGTTTAATGTTGCAAACGTATGCAGAAAGGATCCTCAGCGCCTTGAAACCAATTCTTCAAAACGAATGGAATTAAAAACCAACCCAAGTGCCCTTACATCACTGTTAGTGCTGTCTAAAAGATGGGGAACAAAACTTTGGTTCAATATCCGCGCTCTATAAAAAACAGACGGCCCGTACACTCTGAACCTGTATTCAAATCCACCGTTAAATTTCGAACAACTTACAGCAGCTAAATTATCATTCAAAATAATCCTCGGGGTATCGGGATTGGGACTATAACAAAATAACCTGACCCTTATTGAATCTTTGTCTGTGTATAGATTTGGTAAGAAAATGTCAGCCTGGCCATTTGTCCATCTCCATTTTCCCGCAGAAGAATTTTCCTGGTCATAAAATCCTTCTGCTGTCCCGTCATTTAGATCACTGTTTATTGTAAAATTGTTGAGATTGTACCTGCCCCTGAAAACGCTTAATTGATGTTTTATCATTACGCCCCTGGCTAAATGTACGATCCCCGGACCGCCCCCCTGCATTGTCTCCAAATTTCTATCTGCTTTCAGGTTTTGGATAAGATACACAAAGTTGCTTTTCCGATAGGGTGCGATCCGCCATTGATTCCGGTTGGCAGCAAGGTAACAAAGACAGATCAGGATGATAGGAGACGCGAGAAAGATTTTTCTGCCCTGTGATGCCACCTTTTCATCCTGGAACAAAAGCAAAAAGATCGTTCCAACTCCAAGCATCCCTGAAAATGTCGCGGCGGTATATCTTGATGCGCTTCCATAATAGAGATCATTAAAATATAATC
>DASYSW010000082.1:0-3401 GCA_036002905.1 Chitinophagaceae bacterium | reverse complement strand
GATATGAAAAAATTTATTCAAAATGCGATAATTCTTTTTGCATTTTTCATTCCTGTATTGATATATGCTCAAACAGATAAGGCCTACGATATGAATATAAATGACGTAAAAGTCATTGTTCAGCCGAGTGGAAATGAGATCGTAGTAGTACAGACGATCATCAAGGGAGGCGTCCAGAATTACCCGGCAGAAAAGGCCGGTATTGAGAGCCTTGCCATGACAGGATTAACGGAGTGCGGCACAATGAAAGACGACAAAAACAGCTTTAAAAATAAGCTCGACAAAATAAGTGCCCAGGTATACGGAAGTACCCGGATGGATTTTGCCAGCTTTAGCTTGAATTGTATCAAAGGCGATTTTGAAACCGCGTGGCCTCTCTATACCGACGCAATGTTAACTCCCCGTTTTGATGCAAAGGAATTTGCCCGGATCAAGCAAGATGCAATCAATATAATAAGGGCCAATGAATCAAACCCCGACAATGCAGTGAATAAGATGGCGAGACAAACTGCTTTTGCAGGAAAGGATTATGCAAAGGAACCACAGGGGTCGGTTGAAAGCGTCACGAAGTTGACACCCGAGGAAACAAAAAAATACTGGCAATCCATTTTTACGAAATCGAAGATGGTAATAGTTGTAGTGGGAGATGTTGACAAAACGGAAATCGAAAAGAAGGTGAAGGAGTTCTTGTCAAAAGTTCCAGCCGGGTCACCATTCAAATTAAAAGAAGAGAGTTATTCCCCTTCTGCCAATTCATTTAATCCAAAGGAAAGAGAAAACGCTACAAACTACATCCAGGGGATTACCGGTGCGCCATTGCCCGGCACTCCCGACTATAATGCATTTGTGCTGGCCATGCGGATCTTTTCTACGCGCCATTTCATAGAAGTGAGAAGTAAGAATGGATTATCCTATGCACCCGGCTCATGGTTCAGCCAGGGAAGAACTCCGTATGCGAACTTTTTTGTGACGACAACGCAACCGGATAAATATATTGCTGTTGCCAGGAATCTCATCGACGAAGTGAAAAAAGATGGATTTACGGCAGAAGAATTAAAAAATGAAAAAACAGGTTACCTGACCGGTCTTTATTACAGGCAAGAAACGAATGAAGAACAAGCTGCCGCTTTAGCAACCAACGAAGTTGTTCATAACGATTGGAAAAGAGCGATTGAAATTAAAGATGAGATCAATAAAGTAACTCTCCAGGATGCTAACAACGCTTTTAAGAAATATATCACCAATATAACATGGGTATACCAGGGCGATCCAAAAAAAGTGGACAGTAAACTGTATGTCCAGAAGGAAACACCTCCTATTCCCGCGGACAAAAAAGCATTCTGAGAACTATTCTCACTTTACATGATGTAAAGCTGCAGTAAGAGAAGGATACAGGAAATGGTATCCTTCTCCTTTTATTTTTTTACAACTGACTGCTGCACTTTTCAGCACTTCAATACTAAGTTCGCCAAACACGATTTTCAAAATAAATGACGGGATAAACACGGGAACATAAAATTTTCCGCGCATGGTCCTGGCTAATTGAAGGATCATTTTTTTATTGGCCGCCGGGTGTGGCGCTACAGCATTATAGATCCCATTTAATCTTTCCATCTCTATAGCATAGCTATACAAGCGAACCAAATCATCGATGTGTATCCAGCTCATTATTTGCTTACCGTTTCCTAAAATAGTTGCAATGCCGAATCTCAATGGCCTTTTAAACTCTTTTATAGCTCCGCTGTCCTTACTCAATACAGGACCGGTTCGAAACTTCACCAATCTTTTTCCAAGGGAAATAACCGGGTCAATACTTGCCTCCCATTCCTTACACGTCGTTCCAAGGAAATCTTCAGCAACCGGATCGGTCTCCTCAAAAGGGTTCTTTTCTGTTCCTCTCCCGTCAGCAACGGTGAGAGCCGGGCTTCCATACCAGCCAATTCCCGAGGCTGAGACCACAGCTCTTACATTATTTATATTCTCGCGCAAAGCTTTCACAAGCAAAGTGCCCCCATTGATCCTGCTCTCGACAATTTGCTTTTTTCTTTTTGCTGTCCAGCGTTTATCAGCTACGCCTTCACCCGCAAGATGAACAATATAGTCTGCTTTGGTGATAGCATCTCCATCAATAGTCTGTTTTTCTGTATCCCATTTTGCATAATTAACCCTCGGGGTATTAGAATATTTTTCGGGTGAACGCGTCATTATGATAATATCGTAGTTTCGGCTAAGCAGCTCGTCTTTGAGTGCCGAACCGATCACTCCCGTTCCACCCGTAATGAGAACTACAGCCATAATTCACGTGTTGAAGGAACAAATGTCATGACTAAATTCAGAATTAAAGGCATAAGACCTAACCTATAACTAAATATTTAGTAAAAAGTTTTGCGAAATGAAAAACCAGCTTTACTTTGCATCACAAAGTGCTTTTTATGAATGAGGCAAAAAATAACAACGGTTCTGTTCTTTCCCTTGACGCCATCACAAAGTCTTATGGCCCGGTACAGGCACTGAAGGGTGTTTCATTTGAAGTTCCGGAGGGATCAGTATTTGGAATACTGGGTCCCAACGGCAGCGGTAAAACAACTTTATTGAGCATCATACTTGATGTATTAAAAGCCAACAAAGGAAGTTTTTTATGGTTTGGTCATCCCGGTTCTAAAGAGCAACGACAAAAAATAGGTTCACTGCTTGAGACGCCAAATTTCTATCATTATTTATCGGCCGTCAACAATCTAAAAATTACACAATCCATAAGCGGAAGAGGAACTCCCAAAGACATTGATGAGGTCTTAAAAAAGGTAAGACTCTATGAACGAAGGAACAGTCGCTTCAGCACATTCAGTTTGGGGATGAAGCAGCGGCTCGCCATTGCTGCTTCATTGCTGGGTGATCCGAAAGTGTTGGTCTTTGATGAACCGACAAACGGCCTTGATCCCGTCGGCATCGCTGAAATACGACAATTGATCATCGAGCTAAAGAACAGTGGGCACACGATCATCATGGCCAGCCACCTGCTTGATGAAGTAGAAAAAGTTTGTACACACGTAGCCATCTTGAAAACGGGAACTCTTTTAACTACGGGTGAAGTGGAGGATGTGCTTGCAGATGAGGATGTGGTAGAATTAAGGGCTTCTGATTTAACGAGGCTGGCGACTTTGATCAAACAGCTGAGTGAAAACATTGCCATTGATGAGCCTTCAAATACGCTCCATATAAAGTTTGCAAAGGGCAATGCCCGGCTTGACGAAATAAACAAGTTTTGCTTTCAAAATGGAATTGTGCTCACTCATCTGGTGTTGAAAAAGAAGCGCCTTGAGGCCAGGTTTTTTGAATTGACGAACAATTAATTGTTGCTTTGTAAAAATCTACTGGCGGATTGGAGAATTCCATTTACCGTT
>DASYSW010000081.1:0-17442 GCA_036002905.1 Chitinophagaceae bacterium | reverse complement strand
TTGCCCGGCAAATGGCGGCCATCTACCACCTATTTCCCAAACAATACCGCCAATTTCCATGGCTATTTTGTAAACCTTTAATTCCTCAAGCGGGATCATGTCGGACACAGTTTCTGAAAATGTCTCAATGACCACTGACTTACTGACATCTGTAATAACAAATGTAATATTTTTTAACAGGGCCGGACAGCTGCTGGTGAATGAGAGCATTGTCAATTTGCGAAATATCTTTTACGTTTCCATTTTTAAACAAAATATTTATTCTTTCATCACTGGCATCGTAGGTGGTATTGATCGCTTCACCGGTAAACACAAAATACCCGGCTTCCTGCTCATTTACCTGTAAACATTTTGCCACTTCACATTTTTTTTCCACGATCGCTTTTTCATCGAATGGTTCGCTCTGCAGTTTTATTTTTAATAATCTGCGGTCAACCAGGGAGCGGCAAAGAGTAGAAAGTATTTTATCAGGATGAGTACTCCAGTTTTTGATGGTGCACATCACATCATAATCATCAAGATTGCAAAATTTATCCAGGTGCTGTTTGATGAATTGACGGTCCCCGGAATTAGTAAGAAAGAAATTCAATGCCTCCGTCGCAGCGACGGTTTGTATATTTTTTTCGATCAACTCTTTTGCACGCCGGATAATTTTTACCAGCAGCATCTCGGCACTCATCACGGCTTTGTGTAAATACACCTGCCAGTACATAAGTCTGCGTGCAACCAAAAATTTTTCGATAGAATAAATTCCTTTTTCTTCGATCATCAGTTCATCGTCTTTTACAACGAGCATTTTTAAAATGCGGTCATAGCTGATCACCCCTTCTGATACTCCCGTAAAAAAGCTGTCTCGTGATAAATAATCCATGCGGTCAACATCAAGCTGACCCGAAACGAGTTGATGTAAAAAATGTTTTGGATAGGTATCGGTAAAAATGTCAATCGCTATTTGCAATTGTCGATCATACTCCTCATTCAGGGTTTGCATGATCATCAGTGAAATCTCTTCATGATGAATGCCATGAATTAATTCATTTTCCAGTGCATGAGAGTAGGGACCGTGCCCGACGTCATGGAGAAGAATGGCAATTTTTGCTCCCAGCTCTTCTTCCGGTGTGATAATTGTTCCTTTATTTTTTAATTCATTGAGTGCGCAACTCATGAGATGATAAGCTCCGAGCGAGTGGTGGAGTCTTGAGTGTACGGCTCCCGGGTAAACAAGGTGAGCAAAAGCCATCTGGTGAATGCGGCGAAGGCGTTGGTAGTAAGGGTGAGCAATGATACTAAGTAAAAGCGGATGATCAATAGTAATAAAACCATACACAGGATCATTAATTATTTTACGAACAAACGCCATGTTGTTGTGTTTTTGTTAAAGCCCTTGTGCAGGCAGTTGACAAAACTACAATAGCTGGGTTTAATAAACTAAATTTGAACCACTGGTTACGCTGACTAACCGTTGGTTGCGCTGATCAGATTGATTCTGCTGATACCCTGGTCCATCGTGAAGTATTGTGCTTGAGTGAAATCAAAAATCAAAAAATCGTAAATCAAAAATCGAATGGCTGTTCCGAAAATTCTCTGGGTTGATGATGAGATCGAAAGTTTGCAATCGCAGAAACTTTTCTTAGAAGGAAAAGGCTACGAAGTGCAGACACTCACCAATGGATTTGATGCAATAGATTTTGTGAAAGAGAATATGGTGGATGTAGTGCTGATAGATGAGACAATGCCCGGAATTACCGGTCTTGAAACACTGGCAAAAATAAAGGAAGTAAATGCTTCACTGCCTGTTGTGCTCATTACAAAAAATGAGACAGAGAATTTGATGAACGAAGCCATCGGAAGCCAGATCAGTGATTATTTGATAAAGCCGGTGAACCCAAACCAGGTTTGGCTGAGTTTGAAGAAGATCATCGACAACCGCAGGCTGGTAGCAGAAAAAACGACTACAGCTTACCAGCAGCAGTTTCGCAATTTATTCATGGCGCTCAATAGCAATCCCGATTACAATGAATGGATGGACATCTATAAAAAGCTGGTCTATTGGGAGCTTGAAATGCAGAAAAGTGACAGCCCCGAAATGCAGGAAGTATTGCAGCAGCAAAAGAGCGAGGCGAATACAGAATTTTTCAAATTTGTTTCGAAGAATTATGCGTCATGGGTGAGCCCAAAGAGCAAAGACGGTCCGGTCATGAGCCACTCGCTGTTTCAATTCAAAGTTCTCCCGCACGTTGAAAAAGGTACACCACTTTTTTTTGTACTTATAGATAACCTTCGCTTTGATCAATGGAAGGCCGTTCAACCTATATTTTCGGAAAGCTTCAGGATATTGGAAGAAGACACATTTTACAGTATACTGCCCACTGCTACGCAATATGCAAGGAATGCAATTTTTTCCGGACTGATCCCCATCGAGATCGAAAAAAAATTCCCCGCGGAATGGAAGAATGATGACGAACAAGGTGGAAAAAATCTGAACGAAGAATTATTTTTTAAAACGCAGCTAAAGAGATTGGGGAAGGAGAACCTCCGGTATTCCTATACAAAGGTTTTGAATAACCAGGCAGGGCTTGACCTCGTAAATAATATTCACAATTTGCTCAATAATGATATCAATGTGATTGTCTACAATTTTGTGGACATGCTCAGTCATGCGCGCACAGAAATGGAAGTGCTTAAAGAGTTAGCCGGGGATGAAATGAGCTACAGGAGCATTACTGCCTCATGGTTTGAGCATTCGCCGTTGCACCAGGCGTTGAAAAAAATTGCTGATAAAAATATTAAAGTCGTTTTAGCTACCGACCATGGGAGCATAAGAGTAAAAACTCCTTATAAGGTCGTCGGCGATAAACAAACAACTACCAACCTTCGATACAAACACGGCCGCAACCTTGCCTACGAGCCAAAAGAAGTTCTTGCGTTTCGTGACCCGAGAGAGGCCGGTCTGCCGGTCCCTACGGTAAACTCATCATTCATTTTTGCAAGAGAAGATGGCTATCTCTGTTATCCTAACAATTACAATTACTACGTGAACTATTACCGCAACACCTTCCAGCACGGTGGGGTAAGTCTTGAAGAAATGATCGTTCCCGTGATAAAGATGCAAAGCAAATGAGAATTTATTTTTTCTTTTTCAATACAATTTCTTCCTGCATTAATGCGTAAGCCCGCGTAAAAAATTCTTTTATGGCCGGGTAGTCTTCTTTGTCAAAGATGGATCTTTTTATTTCGAAAGTTTGAGTCAAAAGAACATGAGTTGAATCTGATGAAAAAATCCTTTTGAAAAAGAAACTTGTGTCAGGAGCCCGTACCATCATATTTTTTGGCAATTCTTCCACCTCGTATGTGGCGGGGATTGTAAGAAGAAGCCTGGATGTGAATTGCTGGTTGCTCCCGAAGTCAACGTCCGTATTACGGGTGTCTTTTACAAAGGGGTTATCTTTTTTTAGAAACAGAAACTCAGGATTGATAAAAAAGAAATCGCCGGAACTTTGAGGCTGGTAACTAAATTTAATATCTTGAGTCAAAGGCTCAGTGTCATCCTCTGCATCTTTCTGCTTCACGGAAATGATTTTCAAACCTTGCGTCATTTTATCAAAAAAATGATCCTCTTTTTCGTCTTCATCCGAAGAATCAAGAACGGCGGATTTGGCGTAATCATAATATAAAAGAGTAGCATCACCTTCAATTGATCCATCGTCCCTGAAGGTGGCGAGTATACTCGTATTCTGTTTCAGAAGTGGATCGTCATCGGTGATCATTATCCATTTCATATCATTGGGAACGAGTAAAAAACCCTCCCGGTTCATAATATTGTACGGGGGATTTCTGAAGGATTGATACTTTAATGAGGCATCCAAAACGTATACCTTGTCGTAATCAGCCGCTACAACGTCAAGCCCATTGAACTGCCCGGGGCTTGGGAAATTTGTACTGACTCTTCCATTTTCGCGGGTGCTTACCAGCAGGGGATAGCATTTTACATTTGCTTTTTCGAGCAGATTTAAAAGTATAAGATTGATTTCCGTTGAGTTGGCTGATTTATTATTCCAGGCATCAATGATATCTTCGGCATCAAGAGTTTGTTCCACCTTCGCCGGAAGCCGTTTCCTGACTTCTTTATAAAGGAAATTAATGACACCTCCAACCGAAGCTATTTTTTTTGCAGAGTCGATCAGTTGTTCTGTCCCCGGGATTGTTTTCCTGATCTGTTTGCCATAATTGGATGAATACAAAAAACCTTCGCCGGCAGTTTTCCAAACATACTGGGTGTTCATCAGCATGTCGAACAGAATACCACCCCTCGGCAGCAGTAAAAAGATGACCTTAAGCAAATTATCCTTATAGGAGCTCATGAACGGCTCCGGCTGAAATGATTTGATATTCTCTCTTTCGTATACTCTTTTGACCCTGCTTCGTGGTAGTTGCTCTTTTTCCGGTCGAATCGTATCGGCGCCATAAATTTTCTCTTTGACCCATGCATCTATGGGAGTGACAATTGTTGCGGACGCATATAGTGTGGGTATATCATCTTGTATTATCCAGGGATCGATGCTCCAAATATCTCTTTCAAATTTGGTGTATTTAAATTCAATAACGCTCCCTGGTTTTACGTTGGGAAAGGTAAAATTTATCATCCCGATGTTGTCTGCTACTTTTTCTTTAAAGAAATCTTTTTTTTCGAGTTTTTGAATTACCACGTTGCCGGAGGAATCAAGATTATAAACGGCTCCGCTTAAGTCTTTGATTTTTGATACTCCTTTCTTGCTGAAGTAAGGGATTCTGATAGTGGCATATTTGTATCCTGACTCCTTGAATATCTTTATACGGACCCTTTTTTCAATAGTGAGTTTTGAGACGAAGTCATTTGCTTTAAGCTCGATTTCCTGTGTCTTGAAAATGTTCATTGCTCCGGCAGCAGGTTCGAAAGAGCACGATTTCAATTGCAGCTCCGCAGGATCAATTTTCCCGAATTCGGGTAGTGTCTTTTGTGAAAAAGAAAAATAGCACAACAGGGATGCCGGCAGGAGGCAGAAGATTTTTTTCATAGATGATGGTTCTTATCAAAAATATAAAAAACCGGTTGCTGTGGATAATAATTAATAAAAAACCCTTAATTGAAGAATGCGCCAGTTAAATTTGCAGGTATGAAATACACGCAATCTACTCTTGACAAACTTGAAAAAATTGCAGAAGAAGCGGGCTACGTGATCCGCTACGAGCGGGGAACCTTTCAAAGTGGATATTGTATACTCGAACAAAAGAAGGTTGTGGTATTGAATAAATTTTTACAAACAGAAGGTCGCATCAATACTCTCATTGATCTTATTCCCCAGCTCGATATCCGGCCAGACACAATTTCCGAAGAATCAAAAAAGATATATTCGGAGATCAATTCAAAACTGGAAACAAAGGAGAACAATAATTAATTCCTCTCTTTTTAGGTAATCCTTCTTATTTCGCATTTCGTATTTTTAAGGGATGGCTTATCCTTCTCTCAAAATAACTTTTCTTGGCACAGGTACCAGTACGGGGGTACCGATGATCGCCTGTGATTGCGAAGTCTGCACGTCGAAGGATAAAAAAGATAAACGTTTACGACCGAGCATAATGATCGAATCAGCAACAACGACAATAGTTGTTGATACGACACCTGATTTCCGTTACCAGATGTTGCGGGAAAAAGTGAAACATGTCGATGCTATTCTCTTTACGCACCCGCACAAGGACCACATTGCCGGCCTGGATGACGTAAGGGCTTTCAATTTTTTTAGCGGGAAAAAAATGGAGATCTATGCCAACTCCCTCACGGAAGAAGCATTAAAAAGAGAATTTGGATATGCCTTTGCCGATAAAAAATATCCCGGTGTTCCCGATCTCAATCTCAACACGATAACTCTCGACCCCTTCCAAATCGGCGATATCGACATTATCCCCATACAAGTATGGCACATGAAAATGCCGGTACTCGGGTTTCGTTTTGGAAAATTTACCTATGTAACCGATGCCAATCGCATTGATGAAGAAGAGAAAGAAAAGATCAGGGGTAGCGATGTATTTGTAGTAAATGTGTTGAGAAAACAACCTCACGTATCACATTTTAGCCTTGGGGAAGCCATAGAACTGGCGAATGGCCTGAACATCCCCACCGTCTATTTTACGCATATTTCTCACCAGCTGGGATTACATCAAACTATTGAAAGTGAATTGCCGGAGAATATTCACCTTGCTTATGACGGCCTTACCCTGGACATGGAAATGTGAAAAAAATGTTTACTCTGCTTGCTTGTGTGAAAAAAATTGCCTTACATTGCATGGCCTTTAACGATTGCCATATTGCTGAATAATTTCAGCACGGTTGCTTGCTAATATGAATTATAGTGATGCCATCTCTCCCGGTTAGCTATTGGATGAGATGGCATCATAATTTCATTAAGTTTATTTTATGAATTTTCAAGCCTCGGAAATAACACTACAGATCGCACATGCTGCAAGAGATTTTTCACAACAACACATCAGGCCTTATGTAATGCAATGGGATGAAAGCCAGGAATTCCCTGTACCGGTTTTTAAGGAATTGGGAAAGCTTGGAATGATGGGAGTTTTGGTCCCTCAAGAATATGGCGGGGCAGGAATGAGTTATTACGAATACAAGGTTGTCATCGAAGAGATATCAAAAGTTTGTGGTTCGATCGGTTTGAGTGTTGCCGCACACAATTCATTATGCACCGGTCATATTTTGACATTTGCAAATGAGGAACAGAAAAGGAAATATTTACCCAGGCTCGCGACGGCGGAATGGATAGGGGCCTGGGGATTAACAGAACCCAATACTGGCAGTGATGCCGGCAATATGAAATGTACTGCCGTAAAAGATGGGAATGACTGGGTTCTCAATGGAACAAAGAATTGGATCACGCATGGAAAGACCGGAGATGTGGCCGTTGTAATATGCCGTACAGGAGAACCAAGAAAAAGCGGGAATGCCACTGCATTTATAGTGGAAAGAGGAACACCGGGTTTTACCGGGGGAAAAAAGGAAAACAAATTAGGTATGCGCGCAAGTGAAACAGCTGAAATGATCTTTGACAATTGCCGCATTCCTGATTCACAACGAATGGGTGAAGTCGGAGATGGCTTTCGGCAGGCATTGAAAGTGCTTGATGGAGGAAGAATTTCGATTGCATGCCTTGCACTTGGTATTGCAAAAGGAGCTTACGAGGCATCATTGCAGTATTCAAAGGAACGTCACCAGTTTGATAAACCCATTTCAAGTTTCCAGGCAATTTCCTTTAAACTCGCTGATATGGCAACGGAGATAGAAGCAGCCGAGTTATTGATCCTGCAAGCCTGCGATCTGAAAAACCGCAATGAGAATGTAACAAAAGCAGCCGCGATGGCAAAATACTATGCGGCTGAAATAGCAGTAAAGGTTGCAAATGAGGCGGTGCAGATCTTTGCAGGCTATGGTTATACGAAAGATTTTCCCGTCGAAAAATATTATCGTGACTCCAAGCTTTGTACGATAGGGGAAGGAACTTCGGAGATACAGAAGATCGTTATTTCCCGGGAGGTGTTGAAAGGATAGATAAACTGTCCTAGCTAATAGATAAAAATATTCCCGCCTTGAGCGGGATTTTTGTTTATTAATTTTGTGGTGTCATGAGCGAGGCCCGTTATATAATTTCAGCTGTTTTACTTCTTTTTGTGATCATCGCCGGAATTTTTTTCCTTGAGAAAATTTCTTCATCCTCTCCCGGTACCGGGAATACGATAAATAGGAAAGACAGTGTAAAACCAAGACTGGCAAGCCGGGGAGAAACAATATTCAAGAACACTTGTGCGCAATGTCATTCCGTTTCAAAGGATATGGTGGGGCCGGCATTAAGGGATTTGGAGAAGAGAGGACCCTGGGCCGAAAGAAAACAACTATACGCATGGATACACAATCCCCAGGCGTTTATAAATGAGAACGAATATGCAAAAAAACTAAAAGAGCAATTCGGGATAACCATGTTGGCCTTTCCAACATTATCAGAAAAAGATATTGACTCAATTGTTGACTATATCAATAGTTCTTATGAAAAGGAAAGCCCGGCACCGGTTGCGACGCGTTAATCACTTCACTTCCTGCATTTCCACCAGGCGCCGGTAAAACCCATTTTGATGCATGAGAAAATCATGAGTGCCCCGCTCGACAATTTTCCCTTTTTGAAGTACGATAATTTCGCTGGCGTGACGAATTGTTGAAAGGCGGTGAGCAATGACGATGCTGGTCCTGTTTTGCATCATGTTGTTGATCGCATCCTGCACCAATCTTTCGCTCTCGGTATCAAGAGAAGAAGTTGCTTCATCGAGAATTAATATGGGTGGGTTTTTTAATACCGCTCTCGCGATCGTTAGTCTTTGTCTTTCACCCCCGCTTAACTTGCTGCCCCGGTCACCAATATTTGTTTCATACCCGCTTTCTTTTTGCATGATGAAGTTGTGTGCATTAGCCACCTTCGCTGCTTGTACCACTTCTTCATCAGTGGCATTAGGTTTTCCAAGCTTTATATTATTGGAGATCGTATCATTAAAAAGAATGGGCTCCTGGGTTACAATACTCATCTGGCTTCGCAACGATTTCAATGAATACCCTTTAATATTGATTCCATCAATCAACAGCTCTCCTTTTGTTACATCGTGAAAGCGCGGAACAAGATCAGCGAGTGTAGATTTTCCTGCACCCGAAGAACCCACCAATGCTATAGTTTTTCCTTTCTCAATTTTCAAATTGATATCACAAAGGATCGGTGTGTCAGCGTATGCGAAACCTACGTGATTGAATTCAATAGAATCATCGAATGCTGAAAGAGTTTTTGGAAGTGTGCTTTCTTTGATCGTTTCCTGTTCATTCAGCAGGAGTTTTATTCTTTCGATACTGGCTGCGCCATTGCGGACATTGTAAAATGCCTGCGAAAACATTTTCAGCGAGGGAATGATCTGTGTGAAGATGGCTATAAACGTTAGAAAATCACCCCCGCTTAAATTAAAACCATTTTTACGCAATACCATCCGGCCCCCATACCAGAGCACAAAACACACAGCCGCTATCGCCATCGTTTCCGAAACCGGGGAGGCCAGGTCTCTTCTTCGGTTTGATTTATTTTTTACATGAAAAAGTTTTTCATTCTCATCATAGAATTTTTGGGATTGGTGGGTTTCAGCATTAAATGCTTTTAGCACACGAATGCCTCCAATTGTCTCTTCAATGATCGAAAGAATCGAGCCCAGTTTTTCCTGCACTCGCCCTGAAATTTTTTTTAGGGATCTTCCCACCCGCCCGATAACAAACCCGATAACGGGTAAAAAGAGAAGAAGAAAAAGTGATAACTCGGGACTTAGTGTAATCATGGATGCAATAAGTATGATCACGGTGATCGGCTCGCGGAAGATGACTTCCAAAAAACTGATCGTTGAATATTCAATGGCGCTGAGATCGTTCGTAAGCCGGCTCATCAGGTCACCCTTGCGCTGTTCATTGAAATACCCGATCGGTAAGTTGAGGATCTTATGGAACATATCCGACCGCATGTCGTTGACAATTTTGTTCCGGATCGGATTTAGAACATATAATGCCAGGTAAGCGAAAACATTTTTCAGGATGATCGCGATCACAACAACAATACAGATCGCGGCCAGTGCTTTTACTTTTCCATCCTGCGTATTGACCAATTCAGTGAGCCAGTCATAGAAGGTGTCGATAGGGCCAACAGCAAACCGGCTTGTAATCTGGTTGTTGACCGTATCAGTAACATTAAAGATCACCTGCAGGAACGGGGCAAGCATGACCAATGAAACAAGGGAAAATACTGCTGATAGAATATTGAAGAAAAAATATAAACTAACTAAAGCAGGATAACGTTTAATGTATTGGAAGATTACCGCTAAACTTCTCATAAAGGCGCAAAGTAACTAATTTTACAGCACTGTAGCTGATGAATGAATGGAGAATTAACACGAATGATATGACGTTTGTTGCGATTTTAAATTGTAGGTAACCACATTATTTTAATATTATGCAGGAAGGAAAACGGCAAAAGCAGGTGGGGGGTCTTATCCAGGAGGAGCTTAGCAACATATTTCAGCGTTTTGGTTTGAACATGATCGATGGAGGAATGGTGTCCATTTCCTCGGTGAAGATCACGCCTGACCTGCTGGAAGCACGGGTGTACCTAAGTTTCTTCCAGGTAGTGGATGCGAAAGAGGCTCTGAAAAAGATCCAGGAAAAAGCCGGTGAGATCAAGAGAGAATTGGGAAGCCGCGTAAGGCAACAACTACGCCGGATTCCGGAATTGAAATATTTCAAGGATGATACCCTGGATCATGTATTCAGGATGGAGGAAATATTCAAAAAGATAAGCGAGGAGAAAAAGACGGATAATGACGAGTAACATTGTTTTCGAAACTTCAAATCTCAAATTTCAAATCTCAAATTTCAAACTTGAACCTTCCGTTTCTTTTTGCGTGGCGATATTTCAAAGCAAAAAAGTCTACCAATGCGATCAATATCATTTCGTGGATCAGTATTGGTGCCATTATCATCGGTACAGCGGCGTTGATACTTATGCTTGGAGTATTTAACGGACTTGAAGGGTTGGTAAAATCATTATACTCGAGCTTTTATTCAGAAATGAATATTTCTGCAGCCCGGGGTAAAACCATAATCGTTACAAACGATCAATTACAAAAATTAAAAGGACTCAGTGGAATAAAAAATTTTTCGCTGGTAGCAGAGGAGAAAGGCCTTCTGCAAAACGGAAATTACCAATCTGTTGTTGTTTTGAAAGGCGTTGATGAAAATTACAGATATGTAACAGGAGTAGCTAATCACCTGATAAGAGGAGCCTACGATTTGGGGACCGCAGATGACCCTCGGTTGATCCTGGGTGCAGGTGTGGAAAATGCAGTAGGTGTACAGGCGGACAGGAACCTGCTGGCACTAATGATCTATCTGCCAAAAAAGAGCACATCGGAACTTATAGATCCCACCCAAAACATCAGTGCGGATTCAATTAACACAGCAGGCACGTTTGTCATTCAGCAAGATTTTGACAATAAATATGCAATTACGAATCTCGGCTTTGTAAAGAGCATGTTGGGACTTCAGCCCGAACAGTATAGCGCCATTGAAATTTCTTTAAAGAATGCTTCCGCAGCTGATGACATAAAGAGAGATCTGCAAAAAATCTTCGGCAGCGGGTATAAAGTTCAAACCAGGTACGAGCAAAATCAAAGTTTATACTCAATCATGCGGGCTGAGAAATGGGTAATATATGCCGTATTGGTTCTCATCATGGTGATCTTCTCTTTTACCCTTGTCAGTTCCCTAACCATGCTCGTTATAGAAAAGGAAAAGGATGTCAGTGTGCTGCACGCCTTGGGTGGGAACAGGGATTTTATTCAAAGAATTTTTTTGAGTGCGGGTTTGCTGATCACTTTTATTGGTGCAGGCTGTGGCATCCTGCTTGCTTTGTTAATTGCATGGTTGCAGATCAACTATAAATTAATACCGCTGAGCGGAGAATCATTTTTAATTGACTACTACCCGGTGACATTGAAAATAGGGGATCTTTTGCTCGTTGGAGTTACTGTGATGGTAATTGCATTACTGGCTTCGTGGATACCCTCCAGGAAAGCCGCCCTGAATGAATTTTCACTGCGAAGCGAATAAACCTGCCTTCAGTTTTTCTTTGCATAAACAAATTCTGCAAAACCAAGAATATCCCAGAATATATTCGCCTGCGGTCTTTTCCCTTTTAGCAGGCTTCCGATGATCCTGAAAGGCATAGCCAGTAAAAAAACCCAGTTCCTCCGGGTGCCGGATGATATCATCGAACAATTATTGGTGGTTAAAAGTTCTGTCAGCTCTTTGACAGAATAAATGCGAACATGCGTCGGATCGTCGTAGAAATTCAACGTTCCTTTCATTGAGGGAAGGGTTGTACTTTTTTGACCGGGATATTCAATATATATAAATCCTTCCCTTTTGAGTTTTGGTAAAAGATTTTTAATGACTTCATCCCCATTGTGTAAGTGTTCAATGATGTGCGTCATCCTGATAAAGTCAAAGTGATCATCAGGGATATTGTTGAACTTTAAAAGAGTAAGATCCATTTCATAAAAGACTTTCATTACAGCAAAATCATTTTCGTCATTATTGAAATGGCGGTCGAGGTCAATACCATAATAGTCGCATTGGGGAAATAGTTTTTTTGTTTTACTGGCGGAATGATTTCCTGCCCCAACGTCAAGAAGCGAGAATTTCTTTCGACCGAATGCTCTTTGGATACAATAAAACTTCGGAGTTCTTTTCCGGAAGAAGTCTAACATTATTATAAACTTAGTAGTCTCCGAGTGTTTCGGGTAATTGGGCAAGTGCCTTTGCCAGCTGCTCATCATTAGGTGCTACGCCATGCCAGTTGTGATCATTTTCCATGAAGTCAACTCCTTTGCCCATGATCGTGTGCATCATGATAGCAACAGGTTTTCCCTGTCCTAATAATGATGTTGCATTTCTTATGGTTGCAACGACCTCATCCATGTCGTTGCCATTCATCTCTAAGGTGATCCATCCAAATGCTTCAAACTTTCTGCGCAGGTCGCCATGATCCATTACTTTCTCAATCGTTCCGTCGATTTGCTGATGATTCCAATCAACGGTTGAAATAAGATTATCAACCTTATGGTGCGCTGCAAACATGATCGCTTCCCAATTTTGGCCTTCATCGAGCTCACCGTCCCCATGTAGAGAAAACACCACAGAACTTTCCTTATTCAATTTTTTGGTAAGAGCAGCGCCAATGGCCACACTCATTCCTTGTCCCAATGACCCACTGGCAACTCGTACGCCTGGAAGGTGCTCAGCTGTAGCCGGGTGTCCTTGTAATCGTGAATCTATTCTTCGAAAAGTTGCCAATTCCTTTACGTCAAAATATCCTGAACGTGCTAGTGCAGAATAAAAAACGGGCGAGATATGACCGTTCGATAAAATAAATACATCTTCGCCGGGCGCATCCATATTGAAGCGGGGGTCATGGCTCATTATTTTAAAATACAATGCTGTAAAAAAATCTGCACATCCAAGCGAACCACCCGGATGCCCGCTATTGGCACCATGCACCATTCTTACAATGTCTCTTCGTATTTGAGAAGCGATCTCTTTTAATTCCGGCATAAATTTTTATTAGTTGTTTAAACTTTTCGTACCTTAAATTTTCCAAGCGATGAATATGGTTGCAAAAGTGCAATCTTTTTTAATAAGTCCACCTGAAGAGTTACTTCTATTCCAATTATCCTTATACATAATCCTTATTACATGTAAATTTGCTTTGCTGTGCCTTAAAATGACCAGTTCTTTAAAAATAAACGAGTTTTGATAAACTTAATATATTAAGACTATTTTTGTAACCCCAAAATTTCCTGAATGCTGGATGTACTACTGACAGGCTCAGTTTCGTTCATCATCACTTTTTTAGCCATACCGATTGTTCTACAAATCGCCGAGGAGAAAAAGCTGTTTGATGTTCCTGATGAGAGAAAAATTCATAAGGTCCCGGTGCCTTCCCTTGGGGGAGTAGGAATTTTTGGTGGCTTCTTATTGGCCTCACTTCTTTCTATTTCCGCTTTTCAAAACCCTGAGTTTCAATATTTCTTTGCAGCTTCGATTGTTATATTTTTTATCGGCCTTAAGGACGACCTCATAGTGCTGTCAGCATCAAAGAAGTTTATTGGCCAGGTGATCGCCGCATCGATTCTGATCCATCTTGGTGGTATTCGCATTGCAAGTATGCACGGCTTGTTCGGTTTTAATGAAGTATCGGAGGGATTTAGCATCGCCCTGTCATATCTAACAATAATTGTTGTTATCAACTCTTTTAATCTTATTGATGGAGTGGATGGTCTTGCGGGAACGTTAGGTTTGTTGACGACACTCCTTTTTGGGGTCTATTTCTTTGCTATAAATATGCCGGCTTATTCCTTACTGGGATTTGCCATGGCAGGTAGCCTGTTGGCATTTTTGATCTTTAATCATCATCCGGCCAAAATTTTTATGGGAGACTCGGGATCGTTGATGATAGGATTGGTGAACGCTATCCTGGTGATCAAGTTTATCACCGTTGCGGATTCGCCTGCCATCGTAATGCCGGTGGAATCGTCGGTAGTGGTCGGGATTGCGATCCTGATTATTCCTTTGGTCGATACTCTCAGGGTATTTAGTATCAGGATTTTTAAAGGAAATTCTCCTTTTACCCCCGACAGGAACCATGTCCATCATTTACTGCTCGAACGCGGTTTTAGACATCCCCGAATCACTTTTTTCTTTACTGCTCTTAATCTTTTATTTGTGGCAGTCGCTTATTTCGGGAGATCCCTCGGACCTACCTATTTATTTTTGATAATTCTTTTTATTTCATTTTCTGGCCTGGGCATTTTGTTTTATTACAAACGACCCAAACCGCACATGTTTGTTGCCAAGCATTTGGACGAAGAAGAAGAATTTGTTAATACAGCCACTCCCAAAGTCGTCACTCTTACAAAGGAGAAAGAAACAGCTGTCGTAGAACAACAGTAAATGGTTCAACGTACGCGGCTCACGGGTCAGGAATCCTGATTCTCCGTTCTATCTCTTATGCATAGTTTCTGGCATCGTGCGCTTTGCCACTTGTGCCTTGTATCTTATCCCCCGTTTTCATTAGCTTTGAAGCCCTAAAAATTAGAATTAATATGGCAGACGATATCTCCCAAATAGTAGCTAGCGCAGACGAACACATGAAAAAGGCGATCACACACCTGGAAACAGAGTTGATAAAAATACGCGCCGGGAAAGCTACCCCCCAGATCCTTGACGGTATTGTCGTTGATTACTATGGTTCACCCACACCCATCAACCAGGTTGGCAATATAAATGTTATGGATGCACGGACACTAAGCATTCAGCCCTGGGAGAAGAATATGCTGCAACCGATTGAGAGGGCCATTATAGCTGCGAACATTGGGATCAATCCGCAAAGTGATGGCAGCCAGATCCGGCTCTTCCTTCCTCCCCTCACTGAGGAAAGACGGAAAGAGTTGGTTAAAAAATGCCAGGTTGAGGGCGAACATTCAAAGGTTGCTATCCGCAATATCAGGCGCGATGCGATCGAACACATCAAAAGACTGCAAAAAAATGGCCTCAGCGAGGATATCGCCAAAGACGCTGAGACAAATATTCAGAATATCACCGATAGATTTATTACGACCGTCGATAAACATCTTACATCAAAAGAAAAGGAAATAATGTCCGTATAATTAACTGCCTTCCGCAAATTCCTCCGAAAGCAAGACCTCTTTTTTGTTTTCTTTTTTGACGGGAACATTTGCTAAGTAAACACCAAACAGAATTATACCAAGACAGGCAACTTGTTTTATTGTTATTTTTTCACCATCTGAAATGCCCCACAAAATTCCGACAAACGGAACTCCATAGGTAACTAAGGAGGCAAAGATCCCTCCGGCTCTCTTGATCAAAATGTAGAAGAGAATAGTGCCAATGGCGCTGCCGACAACTCCGAGAATTGTAGTCTCAACAATGGCCCACTGCACACCAGCTCCGCCAAACGCCAGGTGTAAGAAATTCTGTTGCCACAAGACCCACGTGGTCGGAACTATCATAAATGTGAGTGAAATCGTGGCTATATACAAAGGAGGTACATCTTTCAGAAAATGGCCAACTACGTTTACATTCACTCCGTACAAAACAGTAGCAAGCAGAATAAGCAAAGAATACTTAAAATTTTCAAAACTGATGCCCTTCCATAGCAGGAATAATAAGAGGAGGCCGATAAAGCCTACGACAACACCAATTATCCTTTGGAGTTTAACTTTATCGCGGAAAATGACGATTGCAATGAGCACAACAAAAATAGGGGTGAAAGAATTCAGTATAGCTGCCAATGAGCTATCGATATTTTTTGCAATGGCCGATGCAAAAAGAAATGCCGGCAATAAATTACCCGTTATGCCGGAAAGAATGATGATCAAAATTTTTTTCGAAAAGACCCTTGTTATGTGAACGGCTGCCAATGGCATAAGGACGATGCCGCCGGAAAAAATTCTCAATGCTGCAATTTGCGAAGCAGACAATTCCTCTTTGCTGTGCTTCATTAAAATAAATGAGCTGCCCCAGATAATGGTAAGGACAATGAAAAGCAGCCAGTTTATCAATTTATTTACGTGCATCTTCCTAAAACCTCATGCAAATGTCCTGATCGGATGCACAACAATCAATTTTTTTAAAACGTAATTTTAATAGTACTATGAGCAAGATCAGGTTAAAAGACATCGATACAAGGGCGCCCAAACAGTTTGAGAAAGAGACAACCAAAAAAGACATAGAGGAAATTTTGGAAGAGCTGGATGAACTGCAAAATCTTTTATATGCGGAATCCAAGCATTCTTTATTAGTCATCATCCAGGCGATGGATGCGGGCGGAAAGGACGGAGCGATCAGGAATGTCTTTGGAAAACTAAACCCCCAGGGAGTCCAGGTAAAATCATTTAAAGTCCCTACCGCTGAAGAAGCCGCCCATGATTTTTTGTGGCGTATACATCAGCATACCCCATTGAAAGGTATGATCCAGATATTTAACAGGTCGCACTATGAAGATATCCTGGTGACGAGGGTACACAAGTGGATCGATGATCGCACGGCAAAAAAGAGGATGAAAGCGATCAATGATTTTGAAGAGTTGTTACAGGAGCATAACAACACAACGATATTGAAATTTTACCTGCACGTTTCGCATGAAGAACAATTACAACGGCTAAATGAGAGAATCCGTAACCCGCGCAAGCAGTGGAAATATAATGAAAAGGATTTTTCAGAATCCGACCTTTGGGACATATACATGGAAATGTATGAGGATTGTTTTGAGAATTGCAACAATGTTCCATGGACCATTGTTCCATCTGACCAAAACTGGTACAAGGAATACGTAGTCGCTTCGGCAGTTTTGAAAACTCTAAAAAACTTTGATATGAAGTATCCCGGTCTTAAAAAATGACCTACCTTAAATCAATTCATTGTTCACCAAAACTTAAAATATGGGAATGCTAAAAGAATTTAGGGATTTTGCCCTGAAAGGCAACGTGGTTGACCTCGCCGTTGCAGTTATTATTGGTGCCGCATTTGGAGCTATTATTTCGTCGCTCGTTGATCATGTAATCACGCCACTGTTGTTAACCCCGGCATTAAAGGCAATAAATGCACAGGATATCGATCAATTGCGATGGGGCAGTATTAAGTATGGGCAATTCTTATCAGCCGTAATTAAGTTTATTGTTATTGCATTTATTCTGTTTCTGATGGTAAAGGCGATGAACAGTTTAAAAAAGAAAGAGCCACCACCACCT
>DASYSW010000080.1:0-6833 GCA_036002905.1 Chitinophagaceae bacterium | reverse complement strand
TACTTTTTTATCCTTAGCTGCTGCAAAAATGTTTAAGGTTCCGGTAATGTTAACATCGTTTGTTGTAAGTGGATCATCAATTGATCGTGGTACGGACCCCAGGGCGGCCTGGTGAGCTATAAGATCAATGCCATCGCATGCATGAAGACAGGCAGAATAGTCTCGAATATCAGCCTGTATAAATTCAAATTTAGAAGAGGTATGGAACTCCCTGATATTATCGATTGATCCTGTAGCGAGGTTATCAAGAACCCTTACCCGGTTGATATTTTGGTCGGCAAGCAAAGACTCAACAATGTTTGAACCGATAAACCCGGCACCACCTGTTACCAAAATTCTCATTAAAATAAATTTTGCTAGGAATTCTTTGAGCGACCGTTCTTCCGGTTTTTCAGATCAAAAAAACCAAAGAATCGATTGAATAACGTACCCGAAGGACTTTCTTCTTCGTAATATTTGGCTTTATATCCGTATCCGTATCCATACCTTCCATATCCGTAATAACCATAGCCAGGCTTAACTTTTACGTCATTAAGAATGACAGATACCTTTGGAAGTTTTCCTTCTCTATAGAACTCATCGATTAAAACAACTTGCTTTTTATAGGTATGTCCCTGCCGCACGATGTACATGGTACAATTGGCAAACCTTCCCAGGGTCATCGCATCACTGACCATTCCAACAGGAGCTGTGTCAATGAAGATCACATCAAAATTCTGCTTTAAATAATTAAACAGATCATCTACCCTGGATTCCAGTAACAATTCAGCAGGATTTGGGGGAATGGGACCGCAGGATAGCACAAATAAATTGTCGTAGCCTGGAACCAGGACGGGCAAATCTGCTATATCTGCGTTTCCAAGGATATAATTAGTAACTCCAGGCTTTTTTGAAAGCCCAAGCCCTGCAAATATTTTTGGTTTTCGTATGTCAAATTCTATTATGATTGTTTTCTTGCCTGCGAGGGCCATTACTGCGCCCATGTTAGTCGTAACAAATGACTTTCCCTCTCCACTAAATGACGACGTAACCATGATAACAGGCTTTTCAATCTTATTTAAGATATATTGAAGGTTGGAGCGAATGATCCTGAATTGCTCAGCTACCATTCCACGGCTTGTCTTGTTCACGACCAATGTTTCATTCGAATAAGAGTGCCCGACCTCTCCTAAAACAGGCGTCGAAGTGATCTTCTCTATATCATATCTCGTGGTTATTTTATCATTTATAATTTCCAGAACAAAAATAATCAGGGCCGGCAATCCAATACCAGCCAGGATGGCCAACAACTGAACGGTTCGCCGATTAGGTTTGACGGGTCGCGAGGACGCAAGTGATTTTTCGACAATTTTCGAATTTGACAAAGTGGATGCCTGTGAAATGGTCGTTGCTAATTTTTTTTCCATTAAATATGAGTATATACCCATTTTACTGTTCAATTCAGCATCAAATTCATTTAATTTTCTGATCTGGGGTGGCAATGACTTTAATTGATTTTGGGCTAAGTCTTTTCGTTCCCTGTAGCTATTTATACTCAGAACTGTTGAAGCCTTAACATTTTTCATGGCCTCCAAAATATCGGCCCGGAGTTTTTCAATGATCTGATTCTGTTCCTTTACAAGCGGGTTGGTGTCAGGTATATGTGATTCTACCAGGCCGGCTCTGTACAACTGGGCTTTATTGTATTCATCAATCTTAGCACTCAGCGTTAGATCACTAAGACCCAGGGATGATGGAACTGTTTTATAATTATTTTGTTTGTCTCTAAGATAATTTTCTATTATTTCTGTCACATTTAAAAGGATCTCCTGATCTTTCGTTCCTTTATCAGCATCACTAAAGTTTGTAAAATAATTTTGTGTTTGACTTTCCAGGTCAATGAAATTGTTAGCTTCCTGAAACTTTGTCTTTTCTCTTTGAATGCTGTCTATTTCATGCTGTACACTTTTCAATGAAGTATCAACAAAAGCGAGCGTAAGAGCGGCCTCTTCACTTTTGTCTTCCTTGGTCATTTCACCATATTCTATCATTAATTGGTTGACAATATCTGCCGACTTTTGGGCATTTGTCGTTTCTATACTGATAGATAGTATATCTGTCCCGGGCTTAGGAGTAACCTGCACATTGCTGGCAAGAACTGCCGTGACCCGGCTTGTAGGCTGCCACGTGATTGTATATTCCTTTCCTGGTGAACTATATAAATTCTTATTCAGACTGAAGACGCCGTGAGCATTTTTGAATAATTCCCCGATTTGAAAATTTTGTTTTTCGTCATTGATCTTAAAAACCTTATCGCTCATAAATTTTATATCCAGGATAAACGCCCTTGAAGAATCATATAACTCAAAAATTTGTAGCAAAAAAGGCGCTTGTTTATAAATATTTGGCGACTTGATTTTTCCGACAGCATTGTAGTCAACCTGGAGATGCAAAGCATTTACTACACGCTCCATTAGCGGTTTTGACCTTAGCACTTCTATTTCATTTTGTATATTTTGTGTGCCCTGGGTTAAAGCCAGCTGATTAAATCTCGGATCTCCCATATTCCCCGACTGCTCATCATTTTTAATCTCAATTGTTCCAGCGGCACGATAAATAGGAGTTGCATACCGTAAATAAATCCAGGAGCCAAAAAGTGCAAGGGCCAGGCACAATACAAAAACCGGTAGAAAGCGAACATATTTAAAGAACAGGTCTTTTATACTTAAGTTGTTAAGCTCGCTCCTGTCAACTACTGACTGTTCTTCTATCGTCTTTGTCAATTGCACTCGTTACCGATTAATGGGTTATTTGAAAATATTATAAAGAATGGCAAGCGTTGTCACGAGACTTAGCGCGAAGGCGATTCGCCCCAATACCAATGCCTGGTCAGCTTGTTTTACCTTATTTTTCTTGACTTCAACCAGAATCACATCATTTTGCTGCAAATGGTAATAAGGAGATTCGAAAATGTTTTTGGAGGTAAGATCCACTGTTCCTATTTCCCTGTCTCCATTTACCTCTCTTAATACTTTAACGTTATCCTTTTTGCCTGAAACGGGGATATCCCCTGCCAGGCCAAGCGCCTCAAAAATGGTGACCCTTTCATTAGGAATCGTAAATGTGCCCTGGTGACCGACTTCTCCTAAAACAGTTATTCTATAATTAAGGAATCGAATAACCGCCGTTGGATTTTCGAGGTCTGCAATTTTAGAAACGATTGTATCAGCCAATTGCCTTTTGGTTAATCCTTCAACATGTATCCGGCCAAGCCGGGGAAAATTGATATTTCCGTCCATGTCCACCATGTAGCCCCGATTGCTACTCCCGCCTGTGCTTCCGCCGCTTCCTCCCTGGCTTCCCGATGTTCCATTCAATGCCGGAGGATTATATAAAGCATCGGAAATATCGGGTTTCGTCGAATTACTGTATATCTGAATCGACAGTAAGTCATTTTTCTGAATGAGTGGTTCAAAATTCTTTACGGCATTTTTTACCAGGGTATCGTTTGCATCTTCGATATAGTTATAAACAACCTTTTTTTGCGAATTGCATGAAATGAAAAAAAGAGCAATAAGCAGAGAACAAAAAAGAAAAAATGATCTCATCAGCCGGTTTTAGAGTTATGGGAACGTATTACAAAAATAATATCCTATTCACTTCGACTGAACCGAAATTAACTTACTTCTTTCAATATAGGCCACTAAAATATACCCCAGGCTATCGATGGCGACCTTCACAACTTTATGGCGAAGCCCCAGTATTTTACCCTCCTGATCCATAAATGATCCTGACGTCACACGCACACGATCATTCAGTTTCAATTCCATCGGAAAAACATGAACATCCCTGTATTCATCGAGAAATCGCTTTATGGTCAATATCTCTTTTTCTTTTATGATTGCAGGCTTCTTATCCCAGTAAACGAAATTCATCACACCTGCGGTCATCCTGACTGTTGTCTTTTCCTCATCGTTTACTTTCACAAAAACGTAGGATTTAAACAAGGGCTCCTCAACTGTTTTTACCCGATCGCTCCATTTTCGCCTTACCTTATTTAAGGGACAATAGCTCTCCACTCCCTTTTCCTGTAAAAGAAGGTTTACCTTCTTTTCCCATCTCGGGCGGGTATAGATCGCAAACCATTTCTTATTTACGTGGTTATTCATTGTTGCATGGCTTCGCCACCTCAGTCACACCCGTTTTTTTGACTGATAAACCGAGAATTCAAACGAAACGCCGGCATACCAACGCCTAAATGCAAATATAATTGTATGGATGGGACTGGCAAGCGAATAAAATAAGCAGATTTTGAACAAGTTAATATCCCTCAATGCTCTGCTGCCGTTATTTTACGACCCGGTAATTTGTCCCTTGGTTTTTTAGGTCAAATTCAATCCGATCGGTGTTATAAACGCTGTTTGGGGTGAGCCGAGGGGACCTTCCACCTTGCCAATACAAACCAGATCGGAAAGGCGGCGATAAAAAGTTTCAGTAAATTGGGAGATACCATTTCTCTTAACCTCACACCTTAGCTTATGGATATTGATAAAATAATTGTTACCAACCGCTCAGCCCTCCAGGAGAAGTATGGATCAGCCGGATTCAAAAAAATCCAATCAGCCGTTAGGCAACTCATTGCCGCTGATAAAAAAAGAAATTTGACGAGTCTGCTTGTTTTCGCCGATGTCCCCGCAATGATGAAAAAAGTAAAAGGCAAAGCGGTGAAAGATGCCACTGATCCGGAGCAGTTCAAAATTGCCATAGATAGTCTCTTTAACCACTATAAACCGGATTATATAATGCTGCTGGGTGCTACTGACATCATCCCTCATTGTCGTTTCCGTATTCCTATACCGGATGATGACGATGCTTTTGTACCTGGTGATGTGCCTTATGCATGTGAAGCGCCGTTCAGCCGAAATGCCGGGGACTTTATTGCACCTGGCAGGGTACTTGGCAGGCTTCCGGATATCACGGGTGTCACTGATCCCAACTACCTTATAACACTCATTCAAAATAGCATTAACTGGAAACCGCTTAAATCATCCGCCTATAAGAATTACTTTTCGCTGAGCGTGAAATGGTGGAAAAAGTCAACACAGACATCCCTGATGAATATTTTCCAGGATAATAAGAAACTGGAACTTGCTCCCCCAACCAAAGGCCCGTTTACAAAAACAGATCTCAGCCCGATGATGCATTTCTTCAATTGTCATGGAAGCTTGCGTACGTCTGAATTTTATGGCCAGCCTAATGAAGACTCATATAGCTTTCCCGTGTGCATGGAGTCACATATGCTGGATAAAAAAATTTCGTATGGAACAGTGACTGCAGCAGAATGTTGCTACGGAGGGCTTCTGTATAATCCAAATCGTCCAAACAAAATCCATTTACCGATCTCCAACACCTATTTAAAAAATAATGCAATCGCTTTTGTAGGCAGTACTACCGCGGCGTATGGTCCTTCAGACAGCCAGGGCGGCGCTGATTATATCACACAATATTTTTTGATCGCGATACAAAAAGGAGGAGCGTCAACGGGAAGAGCTTTTCTTGAAGCCCAGCAACGGTTCGTCGAAAAGGGTGATGTAAAAATGGATCCCACTGACCTGAAAACGATCATCCAGTTTTTATTATTGGGTGATCCCAGTCTCACTCCTATTGAAGACAGCCCAAAAACAACTCCCGGCAAAACACCTGTTAAAAGTATCATGAATAAAGATGCACATGAAACAAAAGAAAGGAAAGAACGAAGATTAAAGCTCGCCAAAAAGAGTGTCTATATCAACAGCACGAATGATGCGCCTGTAAAAATAGAAGCCTCGGTAAGAGGCGCTCTTAAAACCGATATTAAAAAAGCTTTGCGGACCTATAAATTCAAAGGTGAAAAAAAGATCACCTATGGATTTAAAAAGGGTAAAAAAGCAAAAACCAAAAACATACCGATCGACCGGAATTATCGCTATCATGTATATAGTGATTTGAAAAAGGGCGAGGTTATTGATACATTACGTTTACTGGTGATCCAGGAAGTAAACAACAAAGTCATGGAGGTAAAAGAATATGTCCGCCGATGATCCGCAAAAAACAACGTTGACCGGAAAGGTTGAAAAAAAAGAGATGGGAGGAACAAGCAAGTCCGCTCATACAAGTTTTGTACTGCAAACAAAGGATGGTGACATCAAATTAAGACGGGAAGGCGGCAACCCTTTCTATGATGATTTCTTTGAAAAATATGAAGGGAAGAACATTGCTGTGGAAGGTTTTGACATGGGCCAGTATTTTCTTGTTTCTAACATTAAAACAACCAGGTAATTTATCCAGCGCATATATTCGTACAAATAAACAATTTGTCCCGACGCTATTATTCCCTTGATGTTTTTCGCGGAGCCACTGTTTGCCTGATGATCCTTGTGAATAATCCAGGCTCATGGCAACATATTTATCCGCCGCTTGAACACGCACCATGGCACGGATTAACACCTACTGATATTGTATTTCCTTTCTTTCTCTTTGCCGTCGGTAATGCACTTTCCTTTGTTATGCCAAAACTGAAGGCGGCAGGCGATGCAGTTTTTTGGAAAAAAATTATTAAAAGAACTGCATTGATTTTTTTGATCGGTTTGTTTCTTCAATGGTGGCCGTTTTTTTCCTGGAGCAACGATCAGCTTTTGTTCCGCCAGTGGGTCGATCCAAATAATCCCGAAAATGGTGTAAGGATTTTGGGCGTGCTTCAGCGTATTGCTCTTTGCTATTTTTTTGCATCAGTAATTATTTATTATTTAAAACCAAAGGGAGCTTTTTATTTTGGATTGATCCTGCTTCTTCTGTATTGGATGCTCTGTTATTTC
>DASYSW010000079.1:0-4401 GCA_036002905.1 Chitinophagaceae bacterium | reverse complement strand
CCTTTCTCCCTTACATCTATTCTGAACAGTTCAACTGAGCCTTAAGAGCTCGTATGTTTTAGGATTGCTAGAGAAAAGATGTAAACACATTCTTCTTTGTAATTCCAAAACAAATTTACCATGAAATCTCAACAACTTGTTTGCGGTATTGATGTTTCAAAACTAACGGTGGATGTTTATTACAATGACAGCTCAGGCAAGGAGCACTATTTAAAACTTAGCAATGATCGTGAGGGCCATCTGCAGTTAATCAGCGCACTGGGTGTCGAAAGGACCTATGTGATGGAAAGCTCGGGACCTTATTACATGCGACTTGCTTTCACGTTGAAGAAAGAGGGGGCTGATGTTCGGGTGGGAAATCCTATTGTCATTAAGCGTTTTATTCAGATGCGAATGGAGCGTAATAAGTCTGATAAAAAAGACGCGAAATGGATCTATCGATTTGCACAGCAATGCGAAGTCAATGAATGGAAGATGCCCTCCAGGCAGCAACTGCAATGCTCGGAAATCCTTTCTGCCATTGACTTATACAATCGGCAGATGACGATGATTTGTAATCAGCTTGAATCACTGGAGCAAATGCCATGCAATGAGAGAAAAGTCATCAACAGCCTTCAACGGATCAAATCAAAACTGAAAGATGAAATTAAAAAACTGGAGCAGCGGCTTGAGGAGATACTAAAACAATGGCATGGCCAACAATTAGAAAATCTCAGCACAGTACCTGGTCTCGGGAAAAGAGCGGTCGCCTTGTTGATCGTGTATACTGATGGCTTTCGCAAAATTCAGAATCATCGACAGTTGACTGCGCTGTGCGGACTAGCTCCACGTGAGTATACTAGCGGAACATCGGTGCGAGGGAAAAAAGGTATTTGCAAAATGGGAAACGGTCGTCTCAGAAATGTGCTGTATATGTGCAGCATGTCTGCAATCAAGCATAACAAGGCGTGCACAGATCTGTATGAGCGATTAAAGGCTAAAGGAAAAAACGGAAAGGTGGCATTGATCGCAGTGTGTAATAAACTTTTAAAACAAGCATTTGCAATTGCTACCAGCGGAATACAATATCAGGCCAACTACAAAAGTTCTCTAGAGTAAAAAAATATTTGGTTTTTAACACAGTTCATGTTAGGCACACACGATCTCGAACCAAAAGTTTCGAATTTACTTGACTTTTGTCTTGGTTGATCCTGCGCAAACATCGCCCTCATCAATTCCATCCAACCATTGTTTCAATGTTTTGATTCTGCCTTCAGTCACCTGATCCACATAAATTGACAAGCACAGTAGTTGAACACTTCCATAATAGCCAGGCTGCGGAAATGAAGATGAGATATATCCAGACAGAGAGGATGGGGAATATTCCTAGCCGTAATGCTATGCTGTGTGTAGTGCCTTGTTGAATTAGCGTTTAACAAATTCCAAATTGTCAACAAAAAGTTCTGTACTTTCTCTTTTACCGCCAAGAATTGTTATTAAAGCCGAATCTATCCCGGGACTAGTTTGCGTGATTTGAATTTCTAATTTCTTGTAATTTGCTGTTGACGTTGTCTCAAGCCATTTGCCACTGTCCACACGGGCATTGTTGCGAAACAAGTCTACTTGTAACAGTGCGGTGTCGCCGCTTGCAATGTTAGACTTAACATATGCAGTCAAAGCAGATGGGTGAACAGAAATCGCAAACTTATTAGTGGCAATACTGTTATACGCATTGTTGTAAATGAACTTGGCGGCAAATTGACCATGTGTGGCATCAGTCTGTTTTTGAACAATATAAGTTTCAAAAGGAGGTACACAAAGGGGACAGCTGTTTGTTCGCCAGATAAGCAAGTTTTGATTAGCATCCCACTGCTCGAAGTCTCCATTTGGAATGGCTAAATCTAATTCAACTGGGCTGTTTTTTTGGCAGGCAATTAACGTCAGTAACAGAGTTATCGTGATTACTAATCTGTGCATTTTAGGTATTGACAACTGCTCCGAGATTAACGTTGCTTCAATGCTCAGATGTCGTTGGGCATTAGACACCGCGTTCACGGCTTTGCTGCCGGCCGTCGATCTTGACTCCTTGTCCGGCTGACCCGAAGGCCGAAACTTCAGCCTCGGGTGCACGAGAAAATATATTTTATTTAACGGCGAGGCCAATCCCGCACGTGCGGGACAGGCTTGCGGCAAACCATATGTTAGCGGTTGTTGTTTGTAGCCTGGCAATAGTCTTTAATAAAATCATCTGCCTCTTTTTTATCTTCCCCAGTCGTCGCGGTTGCCTTCGCCTTTTGAAAATATTCACAGGCCTTATCTTTATCGCCATTTCTCACCCATATCGTTCCTTGCCAAACAATACAGTTACTCTTTTGTTCATAGTTATCATTTATTAGCATCTGAAAGTCTTGAAAAGAGCTTTTCAAACTGTCCATGTAAAACTTTACTTGAGCCCTTTGATACAATGCATCATTATAGGCAACTTGCATTCGAGCCTCGTCGCTCGCGAATGGAGTGTTTGGATTCTCCGTCAAAACATAGTTGCCATAAGTTTGCAAAGAGATGACCTTGTTAAAGTCCCTTAAGGCCAGTGAATAATTTTTTAGAGCAATAAAACAAAATCCTCGATCATAATAGGCCAATTGAATTTTTCCATTACGATTAATAACTTTTGTATACAGTTTTATTGCTTCTTTGTAGTTTTTCTTCTTAGCCAAACTGATTCCTTGATTAATCAATTCGTCATTTGTCTGTTTACAAGAAACGAGAAAGGCTGCGATGATAAGTGCAGAAAAAAGAAGTTTTAATCATAACAATAACCGCTGACACTTAAATATACGCAACAGATCTCTTTTCTGAAACAGCTAATGCCCTGATTTTCCGGAGAAATGTATTGCGTTTTTTAGACTGTGTTATTGCGTCAATGAACTTCAAGAGCACAAGGAATAGCCTCTTTTCGTGCCCGACGAGTCTCCTCCAAATCGTCCACCAGGTTCCAAGTAATATAAGATAAGAGGGACTCGTCGGTCCATCCCGTTACGCCGAGTCACCTAGGGACACTCGGAGGGGAAGGAAGAAGATAAGCTGCACTACTGATGAACGGATGCGCGAATCCCTGCGGAGATCTGGAACCAAAGGAGTCGCCTGTCTCTGTTATTTTGGACGGGCGCCAGGGGAAAGAGTCTGCGCAAGAAATGCCAGAACTTCATCATTGAACATTTTAGACTGATCAAGTTGCATCCAATGTGTAGCTTGTGGTATTCTTACAAACCTGGCTCCCGCTATGCATTGTGCAGTGGTTTCTGCCATTCGTTGCAACGCCATTGGACTGCGATCTCCTGCTAATACTAATACCGGCACCGTGATCTTTCGCGCATCGTCGCAAGTGAAAGGTGGTCGCTGCGAAGTAAAGTCGAGCTGAAACGCGGTTACATTTTCAAGAAGCATATTTCGTTCTTCCGGCGTTGCTTTTTCAAAGTCTCCGGGCGCGACATGCGCCGCATATGCCTTTATAATTTGTTCGGCATTTCCTTTGGCAAAAACCTCTCTCATCTCCGCACGAATGGCTTGTGATTCCTTCAACAGCGAATCGTTTTCGGGTGTCTGGCCAATCACTCCAGGGACTGCCGGTTCGGCCACCACAAGACTTTGCACCATTGCGGGATGCCGCAGTGTAAAAGCAAGAGCAATTGTACCCCCATAGGAGTGACCGACAATATGAGCTGAGTTTATACTCATTGCTTTCATGATCTCAAACAAATCATCTACCTGCCGATCAAGGCCCGCGTCTGCGTCAGAAAGTGGGGGAGGGTTGGGCGAATGATAGCGGCGGCTGTAAGCAATAACACGATAATGCTGGCTCAAAGGAGCATTTAGTGTTGTCCATTCCCTGTAATCTGATACGGAACCATGAATGAGAATAACAGTTGGGCCATCGCCTGACTCAAGATAGTTAATGGTTGTTCCGTTGACCGTTGTGGTCCCCGTTTTTTGAATTGCAGGACCAGATTTACTTGTGCCCGGTACTTTGGTTGCAGGTTTGCAACTAACCGCAAAATAGACAAGCGAAATAAAAATGCAGAGTCTCATACGCGCAGAACTTTTAATAACCGCTAACCAACGCTGATAGATTCTGGATTCACCGGGTTATTGAAGTTGCTATAAAAAAGACCGATCCTGAGACTCGATTATCCAATTTTGACCTATTTCCTCGGAAACTCTCCTTCAGGCACCGGTTCAATTGCTGGTACGTTATCCGGTGTAGTATCATAATCGATTCCCTGTTTTTTCAAAATTCCTCTAACGAAAAATCCTAAAAAGGCGAGGTAAGCAAAACAAATAACAGGTACCCAATAGGACTGATGAATACCATAACCGACGACTGCAGATTTTGATTGCACATAGTCGGCGATCTTCCCTTGT
>DASYSW010000078.1:0-6326 GCA_036002905.1 Chitinophagaceae bacterium | reverse complement strand
GAGAAAAAAGCAGAACCCTGGTATTTTAAGGGTATTTATTTCAGCACGATCAATGATAAGGCAAAGGCCCTCGAATGTTTTAATAAAGCGATACAGTCTGATTATTCCTTCCTCGACGCGTATATGGACAAGGGACAGGTTTTGTACGATCAAAAGAAGTATGGAGAAGCAATCAATGTGTTTCAATTAGCCCTAAAGGTTTCCGCTACTTATGCTGATGCTTATTATTGGCTGGGAAAATGCCAGGAAGCATTGGGCAACAAAGAAGATGCAAAACTTAATTACCAACGGGCTTACGGACTTGATAAAACGCTCACTGAAGCGAAAGAAGCGACCGACCGGTTGAAGTAGTTCACAATCGAAAGTTCATAGTTAGCAGTTCCCTGCTGTCAGTTGCAGGTTACCTGTTTCTGGTTCCTGGTTGCTTGTTGATCCAAATGACTTGATGACAAATGACCAATATCCATTTACCACTGGCCACTCGCCATTCACCCTCCCGACTCCCGATTAATAATTACTCTCCCCAAGCGGATCGTCTGTTTGGCGCTGATCAGGATTGTCTTCAGGTCCTCCATCTCCGCCCGGAGTTTTATCTTCAAGGTCGGCCTCTCTCCTGTTTTCGATCCTGGTTTGTTCGATATCGGCTTTTTCACTGGTATTACGGCCTGGCACCTTGCCTCCGATCTGAGCTTCACCACGTAATTCCTCAGTTTGCTTTTCCTTATCCTGATCTTTTCTTTTTGCCATAAAAAGTATTTGCCATTGATGTTAAAAAATTCGTGCCACAGTAACAGTAAACACAACCTTTACACTTTGGATTAACGTGATTCACCGCATAGGCCACACAAGACCAGACCGGCAGTCTATGTACATCTATGTTTCTATGTGGTGAAATTCAAGGAGGGTAAACTGATACCCTGTTTGTCAGGTTCGTTTTATTTATCTTGCACCGCAAATTATTTACATGGCTATTGTTGCTCCCTCCCTTTTGGCAGCTAATTTTTTAAGACTGGAAGACGAGTGTAGAATGCTGAACGAATCAGAGGCTGACTGGTTTCATCTTGACGTTATGGATGGAAGGTTCGTTCCAAACATCAGTTATGGCCCCATGATCATTGAGTTTATCCGCAAAACCACGAAAAAGCCCTGTGATGTTCACCTGATGATCCTTGAGCCGGAGAAATTTGCAGAAGAATTCAAAAAGGCTGGCGCCGATCATGTAACGGTACACATAGAAGCCTGCCCCAATCTTCACCGCAATATCCAGCAAATAAAATCTTTGGGTATGCAGGCAGGCGTAGCAATAAATCCACATACTCCGGTTACATCACTCATTGATGTACTACAGGATATTGATATCGTTTGTTTGATGAGCGTGAATCCTGGGTACGGAGCACAGAAATTTATCCCCCACTCTCTTTCAAAGATCAGTGAGCTTCGAAAGCTGATCGATAACTGGAATTTGCCGGTCCTGATCGAAGTAGACGGAGGCGTGACCTTAGAAAACGCGAAAGACATTATGGCCGCTGGGGCTGACGTCCTGGTGGCTGGCAATACTGTCTTTCAATCAAAGGACCCCAGGGCGACCATCGCTCAACTTAGATCGATTGAAACAGCAAAGGCCCTCTAGACAGAAGCAAGTTCTACTTCAGAAAAGCGTCAAAAACCTGGTGAAGGCAAAGAAATATTGACTGTTCCGCCAATCCCGCTGTTGCCAGATTAAATCACAATTATTAAACTGACTATATGAAAACGAAAAAATGCTCCCCGTGTTTTCTTGTTACGCTGATTGCTTTTTTGTCTTTGTCCACAGTTTGCTTTGCACAAAAAGTCCCGTATAGATACAGCAGGCCTTATCATGTCCATTATTACCACTATCCCGTTTATTCTTATACTCATCCTTATGTCGTGATCCCTTATGGAGGATATGTTTACCGCTACCAGCAAGGGTGCTTTTACAGACCTTATGGCTCCGTGTACCAGGTAGTTCCTCCCCCATTTGGTATACGTATCTCAACGCTACCCTATGGTTATATGAGTTTTTACATCGGCCCCAATCCTTTTTATTATTTTAATGGGATCTTTTATAAGCCTTACGCAAGCCAGTATGAAGTAGTGGCTCCGCCGCTGGGCGCGGTTGTCAATAAATTACCTTCGGGTACTAAAGTAAGAGTTATCGATGGACAGAAATACTATGAACAAAATGGTACTTTTTATAAGGAGGAAGTAGATCAAAATAACAAGTTATCGTATCGGGTGGTGGGCACAGATGGAGTATTAAACACTAACCCTCAGAATAAAGAAAATACAACGGACACGCAGATCAGCGGTTAAAAGGAAATGATCCGGTTACTCTTAAAACAGGCGTAAAGGCCTGTTTTTTATTTGACCTAAAGGTTAGGTGCCGACAGATCACACGGATTTTTACAGAATGGGTTTTGAACCGTCGGCGCTTATCCGTGAAATCTGTGAGAACCTGCGCTAACAATCAAGTTCATCGAATCCCATCCGCAATTGGTCGAAAAGTTTTCGGCACCCCATAACTAATACTAGCTTTAGATCATTATGGAATACGATAATGACCGCCCCGTCAGACCAAATTACAAGATCGAGATATTTTATTGGGCACTTTTAATTCTGATCAATCCGCTGGTTAACTCCCTGACGATCTTTTTTTATGATACCGGGATATGGTGGGTCTTATTCCTCGTAAACCTGGTCATGTTCCCGGCTTACCTCTTGTATGCAAACCTGGCGGGACCAATGTTGCTCTTCCGGCGGCGTTATATATTCTTTGTTTTGCTTAGCTTTCTTTTCTTCCTTGTCATACTAACTTTTTTGTTTGCGGTTTATTCTCTTGTTTTAAATTTCCCGTTGTCAGCATTTGAAAAATTTTATTTCACTTATAATAAAAGTACCATCACCCGCGAAGGGCTGTGGTGCGTTTTGAACATGTCTCTTGCCATTGCTATTTTCTTCATCCGAAAAGCCCTCGACGAAAAAGACATGTTGCAAGACGCTCAGCGTGACAATACATTTTTTAAGCTTCGGTACCTCCGTGCCCGGCTCAACCCTCATTTTCTTTTTAATACTCTCAATAGCATTTATTCTCTCAGCTTGCAGAAATCGGATAGAACCCCCGAAGTGGTTGTGAAGTTATCGGACATCATGCGATACCTGATCTATGAATGTGATGAGGAAAAAGTTCCCTTAAGTAAAGAAATAGAGTTCATTAAAAACTATATCGAAATAGAGAAGATCAGGTATAAAGCCGACGTTCGGTTTTCGGTGGAAGGAGAAACGGAAGGCATCATGATCGAACCATTCCTGTTCATGTCCTTTATAGAAAACGGCTTCAAACACGCCATGGACAATTCTTTTGGAGAGCCGTTTATTTACATAAACCTGAAGGCAGTGAACGGTCAGCTGGTTCTAAATGTTGTCAACAGCAGTAATGTTGACCTGGAGACACAGGCAAAAAGGATAAATGGCAAAGGACTCACTACCAGTAAAAGCTTGCTCGAGTTATTATACAATGACTCCTATTCCCTGGATATCATTCAAACGGAGAAAGAAAAAGACAGACCGAGCGGTCTGCGAATGCAGCATGCCAAAGACAGATTAGAGATATTGTACCCCGATTCTTACACACTTGATGTAATTTTAAACAATAATTCTTTTGCTGTTTCTCTAATCATAAAATCCAACTCGTTTGATAAAGTGCATTATAGTCGAAGATGAAACTCTCGCGCAGGACGTAATCAAAGATCATCTCCAGAAGATCAAGGAATTTGAACTCGTAGGTATTTACCGCAATGCGCCGGAGGCGATGGAAGCACTTCGCTCAAAAGAGGTGGATGTAATGTTTCTCGACATTTACCTGCCGGGCATGACCGGTCTTGATATGCTGCGCTCATTGCCCAATCCACCATTAGTGGTTTTGACGACAGCTTACGCCGAATATGCACTCGAAAGTTATGAATTCAGTGTAATTGACTATTTGCTCAAACCCATCTCCTTTGAAAGATTTTCAAAAGCCGTGAATAAGATCAAAGAGGGAAGGTTGTTTTCCCAGGTTGGCAAGGAGCAGGGCCGGCAATCACAGGATCATATTTTCATTAAGTCGAACAACAAATTTTTCAAGGTGAATTTCACCGAAATCATTTACGTCCAGGGTATGAAGGATTATTTGAAAATCCATACTTCTGAATACACACTGGTCACCCACCAGACCATGAACGAGATGGAAAGACTATTGCCTGCCAGCCAATTTATTCGTGTTCATAAATCCTACATCATCGCGCTGGCGCAGATCAGGACGATCTATGGTAATTCAATTGAGCTGGGAAAGACAACAATCCCGATCGGTATTAATTACAAGGAAAATGTAATGAATTTGGTTAGCCGAAGATCCGGCAACCAGGGATTTTCTCCCAATTAACAAGTAACGGGTCTGCCGGTAAACTAACACCTGTGAATAAGTTTACCGTAAACAATCCTCCTTTTTGCCTAAATTTTCTGAAACCTTTATTTCTCGGGGTATGGGAAAGAAGGAAAAAAATACAATTGCTGCCAAAGCAAAGAAGTTATTAAATACTTCCACGTCGCCTGAATTATTGACAAAACCTGTAAGCGTATCCGTTACTCCATTGAAACAAGAACCTGACAAGCAAGAAATAGATTTTTATTCAAAGCCGATCTTTAAATCCCGAAGATTTGATCTGTTCTAATCGGCTCACGAATGTGAAACCCAGACAGGCAAACTCAATAAATCAGGTCATTAACCGGACTTAGCCATTGTGAGGGTCTCAGGATTCACCACATTGGGAATGCGGTTGTTTTTGTAAAACTCGATAATATTCATCGCTGCAAGTCGGGACATCTCCCCTCTTGCTTCTTCAGTCTGGGATCCAATGTGAGGTAATACCGCCACATTAGGCATTGATAATAATGGATTGCTTGCATCCATCGGTTCTGGGTTCGTCACATCTAATCCCGCGCCCCAGATTTTCCCAACGTTTACGGCTTCGATCAAATCTTTTTCATTATGAACACCACCTCTCGCCGTATTGACAAATATAGAAGTAGGTTTCATCTTTGAAAATGCAACCTGATCAAAAATTCCCCTGGTTTCATTGTTCAATGCGCAGTGGACGGTCACTACATCACTTTGTGCAAGCAATTCATCAAAGCTGACAAGAGTTGCGCCCAAAATCTTTTCCGCATCCTTATTTGGTTTGCGATTATGGTAAATGATCTTCATATTATAGGCGCCTTTGCAGCGCAGCGCCATTTGCATTCCGATGCGTCCCAGGCCAAGGATGCCAAGTGTTTTATTTTTTAGCTCGATTCCGAGGTTTGCTTTCGGTCTGAAAAATGTCCACTCACCTTTGGCAATCTTTTTATGCATGTAAAACATTTTCCGGGAGACCGCTATCATCAGGCCAAATGCGGTGTCGGCGGTCGCATCACTCATCGCGCCGGGAGTGTAGCCAACTGCAATACCCAATTTTGTGGCTTCGGGAATATTTATGTTATCATAGCCAACTGCGAATTGAGAAATAATGTCAAGCTGTTTGCACGCATTGAGGAAACCTGCATCGATAACATCAGTCAGAAGCGTTAAAATGGCGTTTGCCTTTTTCCCTTCCTCTATCAACTCGGCGGGACTCATTGGACGGTCGTGTGGCCACACTGATACAGTAAATCCTTCTTTTTGCAATAAGCTAACTCCTTTGCCGGGCAAATCCCGTGTAACAAATACCCTGACTTGTTGTGGATCTTTTATCATGCAGCAAAGCTAAGAGGTTTAAATTTTCAATATGGTAATCCAAAAATTAGATAACCAGCTTGTTAATTTTGCGCAATGACAAGAACAGACAAGATCACTTCCCTTATACAATTATTTGACCTGTTGACCGAAAATGAGCGCATCATCGTTGATGTACTGAGGCAAATTATCAGCGAGAACTTACCGAACTATTGCAAAGAGAAGTTAGCATTCAATGTTCCCTACTTTTGCGGACGGCGAGGTATTTGCATCATCTGGCCTGCGTCGATCCCCCGTGGTGGTTTTAAAGAAGGCGTGCTATTAGGCTTCTGGCAAGGGAATAAATTAAAGGATGAAGACGGCTACCTCACTCACGGAACAAACAAGAAAGTGTTTTATAAAATTTACAGGAATGTCGAAGAAATTGACGAAGCAGCCCTTGTAAAACTATTGAAAGAAGCAGTGAAGGTGGACCGATTGTGATTTGCTTTTACCTGACGCTGAACCTCAGAAGGACCTCTTTCTTTTTCTTGAATAGCAGCTCATCCCCATTTTG
>DASYSW010000077.1:0-4733 GCA_036002905.1 Chitinophagaceae bacterium | reverse complement strand
TGTAGATTCCACCATCACCTTCGGTCGAAAAGAAAATATTTTCATTGGCCCCCGATTTTTTGAAACTAGTAGTAGTGCTGTCAAATTCATATCCTGATGCCTCGTTTGTTATTTGTTCCTTTTCATTCCAGACGACCGTTTTCTTCATCCCCAATGGCGTGAAAATATTTTTTGTTAAGTATTCCGCATAGCCCATTCCGCTGATCTTTTCAATGATCAAAGACAATAAACAATAAGCCGTATTACTGTACCGAAAATGACTGCCGGGAGGGAAGTAGGTTGAATCAATATTTTTAATTGCATTCAACACGTCATCAATATGGGCGTGCGCCATGTTTTTTGTTTCACTCAGATCGTAATGATCAATGATGCCGGAGCTGTGCGTCAGCAACTCTTTTACAGTAATTGTTTCGGCCACTTTTTTATTTAATGCCGGAAAGAATTTGCTTATGGGATCGTCCAGGGAAAGCTTTTTACTTTCGGTAAGTTGCAAAATAGCAAAGGCGGTAAATTGTTTCGTGAGTGAACCGATATTGAAACTTGTTTTTGAATCAATACTGGTTTTTGTTTCCAGGTTTGCAATTCCATAGCTGTCGTTGAAGATCGGTGTGCCATTTTTTATGATCAAAATTGAAATCCCCGGTGCGCCAGGCTTATAAATAGTCTCAAGAAGAGAGTCAACCTGCCGGTGCTCCCTGGAGATATAAGAATGTTGTGCGGCACCTCTTGCGAAAATTAGTAACAATAAAAAAACTGTGTTCGATCTCAGGATCATAAATCGGGATTGAATAAATATAGTGGTTTAAAATTGCCTGGCAATTCAAAATGTAAATTTCATTACTTTCATGGGCTGATTAGAATTCAAAAAAGCAAGAATGAAGGCAATCATTCCCGTAGCAGGGGCAGGAACCAAACTGAGACCTCATACGTACACTCAACCTAAGGCTTTGATCCCGTTGGCGGGCAAAACGGTCCTGAGTATTATTGTTGATCAGCTTTACGATGCCGGTATAAAAGAATTTATTTTTATTGTAGGATATCTCGGTGATAAGATACAGGACTATATCCGCGAAAAATATCCCCAGCTTACCGCACACTTTGTCCATCAAACCGATCGACAGGGGATTGGCCATGCCGTAAGACTAACCCGCAGCATTGTAAGCGGCGAAGAAATATTCGTATCCCTGGGTGATACTATTTGTGAGTACGATGTACACGAGGTCATCAATAGTCCTTATTCGATGCTAGGGGTAAAAAAGGTTGATGATCCGCGTGATTTTGGCGTTGCGGAGATCAACGACGAGGGGATGATCGAACATGTTGTCGAGAAGCCCCATATTCCCAAAAGTAACATGGCGCTGGTGGGGCTTTATAAGATAAAGGAAAGTGACCAGATGTTTCAATGCCTTGAAACAAATATCAAGCAAGGCTTGCGAACCCATGGAGAGTACAGCATAACTGATGCGCTGGATTGCATGATGAAAATGGGCGCAAAATTTAAGGCATTCAAAGTGGAAAATTGGTTTGATTGCGGTAGGAAAGAAACTCTCCTCGAATCCAACGCTACCCTGTTGAAAAAGTTCGGTGGTAAGATTGAAGAAGGGCTCCACTTTGAAAACACGGTTGTCATTCAGCCTGTCAGTATAGCCGCGGGATGTAACATAAAAAACTCTATCATTGGCCCCAATGTGGCGGTCGGGGAAAATACAACGATCGACTATTCTATCATAAAAAATTCCATCATCGGTGCATATTCGAACCTTTTTGATATAGTGCTTGACGCCTCACTCATTGGCAGTGACACCGAAATAAAGGGTGAAACAAGAACACTGAACATTGGCGATAATACAGACATAGACCTTGGCTAGTTTGTGGTTCTGAGATTATTGTTCATCGTTGCGATTATAACTACACTTACTGGAAGGTCACATCTTCTGCATCGTATCTTTAATTCAGCATACACATTGATTCATGACATTCTCAAACCGGATCACAAAACTTTTTGGTATCGATTGCCCCATTGTCCAGGCGGGGATGATTTGGGCAAGTGGTTGGCGGCTGGCAAGCGCAGTGAGTAATTCCGGCGGATTAGGACTTATAGGCAGCGGATCGATGTATCCGGATGTCTTAAAAGAACACATTCAAAAGTGTAAGTCCGCGACCAGCCGTTCCTTTGGAGTAAACGTACCCTTACTGTATCCCGATATCGATAAGCACATACAGATCTGTATTGAAGAAGGAGTAAAAATTATTTTTACTTCGGCCGGTAACCCTAACACATGGACAGGCGTTTTAAAAGAAAAGGGGATCACGGTAGTGCATGTGGTCAGTAGCAGCAAGTTTGCAAAAAAAGCCGAAGAGGCAGGTTGCGATGCGGTGGTAGCCGAAGGATTTGAAGCCGGTGGGCATAATGGGAGAGAAGAAACTACGACGATGGTCCTTATTCCTTCCGTGGTGGCGGCGGTAAATTTGCCGGTCCTGGCGGCGGGGGGTATTGTTAATGGGAGGCAGGCATTGGCAGCAATGGTAATGGGAGCGGAAGGAGTGCAAATGGGCAGTCGGTTTGTGGCAAGTGAAGAAGCGTCTTCTCACATGGAATTTAAAAAGGCCGTGATTGATTCGCAGGAAGGTGATACAATCCTAACTATGAAACAGCTAACACCTGTAAGGATGATGAAAAATAAATTCTTCCAGGAAGTATGGCAAGCAGAGCTAAGAGGAGCAACGGTTGATGAATTGAAAACGATATTAGGTAGGGCCAGGGCTAAGAAAGGGATGTTTGAAGGAAATCTTGAAGATGGTGAGTTGGAAATAGGCCAGGGAAGCGCGTTGCTACGTGATATTTTACCGGCTGCCGAGATAGTAAAAAATGTTTGGCAAGAATTTGAAGAAGCCCTGAGTAATCCAATAAAAAAAACATAGCTTTGTTTACACATGGGAGTGATTAAGTGAAAGTTGTTATTGATCACAAATTAATTCACATGAAACCGAAATTCCTATTGCTGATTTCTATTTTTGTTCTTGGATCTTTAATTGCCAAAGCTAGCACTGATCCTGGTAAGAAAGATGATATTATGGGAAGTGTTATAGGGGCTGACGGCAAGAAGCCATTGAAGGATGTTTGTATCACTGCCTATCTCTGCTCCAAGAAAGAGAAAGTTGTAATTACAGACGGAACCGGCGCTTATTCTTTTGATGACCTGAAGCCCGGCGTCTACAAATTCGTTTTTGAAAAAGAAGGGTATAAAAAAGTAATAAGAGAAAAAGTCACTGTAAAAGTAGATGAAGGTTTTCAGCTGGATATCGAAATGCTGCAGGACACTTCGACGGATGTAATGCCATCAACCTCACATTTTTTGTACAACTAACGATTGCCTTAACTAGTTTGGAATTGGGATGTAAATATTACATCCCAATTTTTTTGATTGTGTTTTAATAATGAAACCCCGACAGTCATACACTTCACGTCATAGTTTTTGTTTTTAAAGACTTCCCATGCTTGACTAAAGGCCTTTTTATGTAAGTCTCGTGACGCAATGGTTACATGAGCATGAAAGGGACGATCGTCCTGTTTTACCGGAAAGAGATCCTGCGCGATCAAATATTCAAACAACTGGGCTTGCAAGGTTTGCAGGGTTGGGTTTGATAGCACGTCTGCATAAATCACTCTTGGCTTAAAAGCAGCAAAATTTTTCAAGTGTACTTCGAATGGGGCTTTGGAGCGAGAAAAGTTAGTGATCGCATTTTTCAATTCATTTTCCAGGTTGTCGCTCATCCAAAAAGGAGGAACAAGAGTGATATGCGCTGGTGAGCGTAGAGCGACCTGGCAATTGAAATGGTCTTTCATGAACAATTTCCATTTCAATATCTCTTCATTGATTTCAGTTGGTAAAACCAGGGCGATAAAATACATATTGGCCATGGCCTAAAATTAAGCCGCCCCAATCCTTCGACAAACTCCGGACGGGACGGCTCTGCTTTTCATGGCTTAAAAGGCAAGCGATTTATTAATCGTCATCATTATCGTTATAGATATTAAAATCGTCATCCGATTTCTTTATAGTGAATTTGTTGTGTTTTTTAAGGAAGCTTCCATATTTGTTGTAAACGTTCGCGGGTTGTTTTTTACCATTGATGATCAACTCACCATTTTTGTGCTGGATAGTGTAATTCTCTTTTTTCTTGATCAGCCCATCTTTCTCTAATCCATCGACAAAGCTTTTATACTCTTTCATTTCAGCCTTTGCCTTTTCGATGCTTGCTTTCGCATTCTCCATTTCTTTCTTAATTTTTGGTCCCAAACCGTTCATTTCTATCTCGAGTTTTTTCATGTCTGCGTCAAGTTTGCTCATGTCAATCCTCTTCAGTTCCTCCATATCCTTGTTCATTTTTTCCCAATCTACACTGGCAAGTGATTCTTTTATTTCTTTATCAATTTTGGCTACATTGATCTCATTGGTGGCCTTTTCTATTTGCGCCTGGATCTTCTCCATATCCACTTCTTTCATTGCCTTGTCCACTTCCATTTGTATTTTCGCCATGTCAATTTGTTTCATTGCCTCTTTCAATTGCTCGTTTACTTTTCCCATGTCAACCTTGAACTCAGCCCTGTCAAGTTGATCAAGAACGTCATCGAGGTCGCGGATCTTTTTATCAGATTTGTTTTTTGGAACTGTATCGTTAAAACTTTGTTCTGTCTTTTGTTGAGGTGTTTGTTTTTGTCCGCCCCAGGA
>DASYSW010000076.1:0-3110 GCA_036002905.1 Chitinophagaceae bacterium | reverse complement strand
TTTATGCATTTCCACAGAATAACAGAAACATAGAAATGCTGTGCTTCAGTTTCTCAATGGCACTTATTGTTGAATAGTTAGTCAGGTACTTAAATTATAATTATTTCGTTATTAATTTTGAAATATTTCCCCATCTGTGGAAAATGTTTTTAAGAAAGTATTTTAAACTGTTACGATATTGAGCGATGTTTTATTGTTGGTAAAACAATAATAACTACACAGGTAAACATGGAGGAATCAAAAGAAATAACGGCCCTCTTTCACCTGATCGACGACCCTGATGAAGAAGTGTTTGACGCTGTAAGTAAGAAAATCGTTGATTACGGCAAACCCATTATCCCAAACCTGGAACACTTATGGGAAACGACTCCCAGTGAAGAAACACAGGTTCGCATTGAACTGTTGATCCATCGCCTGCACTTCCGCGATCTTACAGAAGATTTTCATCAATGGAGCGTTTCAGGTCATCATGACCTGATGTTGGGGGCCTTACTCGTTTGCAAATTCTTATACCCCGAGCTTTCGACAACGCCCGTTTTGCAGGAAATTGAAAAAGTCCGTCGCAATATATGGCTTGAGTTGAACAATTATCTCACACCCCTGGAGCAAATCAACATTGTGACGAGCATTTTATACAGCTATTATGGGTTGAAAGGAAGTGAGACAAATTACAAGGAGCCAAATGAGTTTTTGCTGCACAAAGTACTCGAAGCAAAGCACGGTAACCAGATCAGTAATGGAATTTTGTACCTAATACTCTGTGAGCTGCTTGATATCCCTGTAAGGGCAATTGGCGTGCCCAAACAATTTGTGATTGCCTATTTCAAACCGGGTTACTCTGAAGAAAACCTACCCAATCCTCTTAGTAAAATAGAGTTTTTTATAGACCCCACCTCGGGGCAAGCGTTCACTCATAAGGATGTGGAAAATTACTTTAAGCGTATTGCAGTTCCCCCGACGGGTGCTTATTTCAAGCCGCAAACAAATAAGCGAATGATTCAGCAATTGCTTGAAGAGCTCAGCAAATGCTTTGATGATGACAAAAATCGTTACAAGCAAGCCGAATTAAATCAGCTGGCAAGGCTTTTAGATTAGTTCCTCCTGTTGTTTTATTTTTGCACCTCACTAATAATCCCGTATGAGTAAGAATACAGAGTACGATAATATTTTCAGCAAGCCCCAGAAGGCTTCCGATTTTAAATTCGGTCAAACCGTAGTTTCAGTGTTTGACGACATGGTTGTGCGTTCGGTTCCCTTTTACCTGGAAATTCAGCGCATGATGACAGAAATGGCTGCTGACTTTGCAGTGCCGGGTACCAACGTATATGACCTCGGATGCTCAACCGGAACCACGCTGATCAACCTGGATAAAGTTTTAGATCCTGCGGTCAATTTTGTCGGTATCGACGACAGCGAGGAAATGTTGAAAAAATGCAAAGCAAATTTTGAAAATGAAAATGTGAACAGAACGTTTGAATTGCAAAGAGTGGATCTTAACCAGGGAGTAAGAATTGAAAATGCATCGGTCGTTGTCATGTGTTTAACATTGCAATTCATCCGCCCTTTATACCGGGAAAAATTGCTGAAGGAAATTTTCCAGCAAATGAATGACAACTCATGTTTCATTCTCATTGAAAAGGTATTGGGTGAAGATTCGCTGTTCAACCGCCTTTTTATTGACTACTACTATGATTTCAAACGCAGGAATCATTACAACGACATGGAAATAGCGCAAAAACGTGAAGCCCTTGAAAATGTCCTGATCCCATATAAGCTCATGGAAAACCGGGAACTTTTGCTCAACACCGGTTTCCGTTATGTCGATACATTCTTTAAATGGTACAACTTCAGCGGAATGATCGCGGTGAAATAGGGAGTGGTGAGTAGCGAGTAGCTAGTGGGTAGAAGGAACAAGGTACAAGAAACCACAATGGTAAAGCACAAACTAAGTAATGGTCAAACTAGGTAACTTCTTATTTCGCAATCGTAACGGGATCTTTCCACTTTTTTATTTAATGCTGTTTGTTCCCTCGTGGGAAGTGTTTACAAATCCGGTTACAGCCATGATCATTGGATTTTCTGTGACGATCATTGGGCAGCTGGTACGCATTGTTACAATAGGCCTGGTCTATATCATTCGCGGTGGTAAGGACAGAAGGGTTTATGCAGAGGACCTGGTAACTACAGGGATCTTTTCTCATTGCCGTAATCCATTGTATGTTGGCAATATCCTGATCCTTGTCGGTTTGGGCATTGCTTCCAATTCTCTTTTGTTTATGGCCGTTTTTACTCCTTTGTTCCTTTTCTTCTGGCAGGCTATTGTTTTAGCGGAAGAAAATTATTTGAGGAACAAATTTGGAGAACAATACAACGACTATTGCAAACAGGTGAACCGCTGGTTGATCAACTTTAATGGAATTGGGGAAACGTTAGGCAGCATGGAGTTCAAGTGGAGAAGAGTGATTATTCGTGAATACAATTCAACTTATATCTGGATGACCGGCGCCGTTCTGATCATGATGAAACATTTCTATTTTCACGACAGCCAATTTGATTTCCGCAAAAATCTCCCGGTCTTTATTTCCATTCTCGTTCTGCTATTACTTCTTTACTTATTTGCCAGGTATCTGAAAAAATCACGAAAACTTGTAAGCGACTAGGTCCCACCTAAATCCTCCCCAACGGGGAGGACTTGTAAAAACTCCACAGTCGAAAATTACTTACAGATGATGTGGAAGAGTTAATGCTGAGATTTGCACGGAAGCACTGCTCCCTCTCCGTCGGAGAGGGAGTTAGAGGGTGAGGCCCCATCCATCTCGATAAGTTCTTCTGACGAACTGGTTCGCTTCATCAAAATTGGTAATCTTCATATTCTTTGCATCCCACAGCAGCTTTTTACGACCGTTAAATCTTCCTTTTGCGTCTTTGTTATTCCAACTTCTTAATGCAAGATTGCCCATCAAAATTGTTTCTGTCAGCGGGCCTGCATAATCAAAGCCAGAACTCAATTCAGCATTACCATACCCGGCTATACAAGCATTCACCCATTGTATGTAATGCCCCTCCGGAACGCGAGCTAACGTTTTTGGCACATTCACTTCTTTCATTTT
>DASYSW010000075.1:0-4978 GCA_036002905.1 Chitinophagaceae bacterium | reverse complement strand
GCGGCAAAATTGGGCAAGGCTATAGGGGCAAAGCTGGTCATTCCCTGTCATTATGATATGTTTGCGTTTAATACCGCCGATGTGAAGGATTTCGTAGAGGAAGCTGAAAAGCTACATCAACCTTATAAAATCCTTGAAGGAGGAGAAAGATTTAGTAGCGACTAAAATTGATCATGAAAAGATTTTTTTCACCATTACCTCTCTGGCAAAACAGCGGGCTTGCATTAGTAAGAATTATTGTCGGCGGCTTTCTGATTTATCATGGCTGTGAAATGTTCGATACGCCGGTAATGAGTGAATATTTTAAATGGGATATGTTCAAAGATTCCTCCTTTGCCAGGATCTCTGTATATGGCGGGAAAGTTGCTGAGTTAATTAGCGGGATATTATTACTGCTTGGTTTATTTACAAGGGTCGCCTGCATCATTCTTATTTGTACATTAGGTTATATTGCTTTTTTTGTCGGGCATGGGAAAATATGGTATGGAGATCAATATCCTTTTCTATTCGTTGTGATCGGGTTCATTTTCATTTTTACCGGTCCTGGATCTTTCAGTTTAGACAATGTGATCTTTAAAAACAAAATTGATTGATATGCCGCATACAACGCAAGTAAATACCAGTATAAAAGGAATTGCCGAGCGTAGTTATGATGCAATTGTTATTGGCAGTGGCATCAGTGGGGGCTGGGCCGCAAAAGAACTTTGTGAGAGAGGAATGAAGACGCTGGTGCTTGAGCGTGGAAGAAATATCGAACATATCAAAGACTATCCAACCATGAATACCCCGATCTGGGAGTTTCGTCATCGTGGGCAGATCACAAAAAAACAATTGGAAGAAAATCCGTTTATCAGCAAAGCGGCGGGTTATGATGAGGCCACTCAACATTTTTTTATAAAGGACAAAGATCACCCGTACGTACAGGAAAAACCATTTGAATGGATACGTGGCTACCAGGTAGGCGGTAAGTCACTCATCTGGGGACGTGCCTGCGCACGATGGAGTGAATTTGATTTCACGGCTCCGTTGCGATATGGGTATGCGGTTGACTGGCCGGTACGATATAATGATATGGCGCACTGGTATAGCCGTGTTGAAAGATTTATTGGCGTATGCGGAACTAAAGATGGAATTGAATCAATGCCCGACGGCGAATTTTTGCCGGCGTATGAATTGAATTGCGTCGAGCAGCATTTAAAAGACAAGATCTGGCAAGAGTTCAAACGTTATTATGTCTCGGGTCGTTGGGCGCAGGTAACAGAGCCAAATGAGATACAGAAACAACAGAACCGGCGATGCCTGAATAGAAATCAATGCATGAGGGGTTGTCCCTTCGGAGGTTATTTTAGTTCCGTCACTTCTACTTTGCCGTGGGCAGCTGCAACAGGCAATCTGACTGTGCAACCCTTTTCAGTTGTGCACTCAATTATCTATGATGAGAAAAAACAGAAAGCGGTTGGTGTACGAGTGATTGATGCCAACACAAAACAGGCGACCGAATATTTTGCAAAGATCATTTTTGTAAATGCATCTGCTCTAAACACGAACCTGGTCCTGCTGAATTCAACATCTGCTCGTTTCCCAAATGGACTGGGAAATGACAATGGGTTACTCGGCAAATACATTTGCCATCACAACTACAGGGCAAGCATGGGCGGAGAGATCGATGGATACAGGGACAAGTATTACAAAGTATCGAAACCTGCGGAATGCATCATGCCCAACTTTAGAAATATACATAAGCAGGATACTGATTTCTTAGGAGGGTATGTGATCTTCTCAGGTGCTTCCAGGGAAAAAATAAGTGACAAAGGAATTCAACAAACCATTGGTAGAGAATTTAAAGATGCGTTGAGTGAACCGGGTGGATGGAATGCCTACATGTACATGCAGGGGGAAACAATTCCAAAAGAGGCCAACCATGTGAGACTAAGTGAAGACAAAAAAGATCAATGGGGAATTCCTTTATTAATAACTTCCGTAGACTATGATGAGAATGATCAGAAGATGATAAAAGATTTTTTAGAACAGGGGCAGGCCATGATGGAAGCAGCAGGATTTAAAAATATCAACACATTTGTAAACGACTGGGCACCGGGATTGGACATCCATGAGATGGGAGGAGTAAGAATGGGCCGTGATCCAAAAACTTCGTTACTCAATGAATGGAACCAGCTTCATCACTGTAAAAATGTTTTTGTTACAGACGGCGCATGCATGACAAGCACAGGCAATCAAAGCCCGTCCATTTTATACATGGCGTTTACGGCAAGGGCTGCTAATCATGCGGTAGAAGAATTGAAAAAAGGAAATATTTAGAACCACGATGTATATGATTAAAACGATTATTAGGAAAATTTGGATAAGCGACTTTACGACTTTGCGTTCTTTTGCGCCCATGCGTGAAATGTTGGTACCAGTTTTTGCAACTCCGATAAGACGTCGTTGCGTCGCTCGAATGAGCCCCTTTGGGGCAATCCGTTCATCGTTCGCCCTACTATTTTGCATTTTACATTTTGCATTTTTAAGCGCTCAGCAAAAGACTTACTGCAATCCCATCAATATTGATTATGGGTACACGCCCATTCCGAATTTCACCGAATCGGGAAGGCATCGTGCTACGGCCGATCCTGTGATTGTAAATTATAAAGGCGATTATTATTTATTTTCTACCAATCAATGGGGCTACTGGTGGAGCAATGATATGCTGCATTGGAATTTTAACTCAAGAAAATTCTTGCGGCCATGGAACACCGGCACTTATGATGAACTCTGTGCCCCCGCAGTTGGGATCATCGGGGATACGATGATTGTTTTTGGTTCTACGTATACAAGGACCTTTTCAATCTGGATGAGTACAAATCCAAAAGCCAATGAATGGAAACCATTGGTTGATTCATTCGATATCGGTGGTTGGGATCCGGCGTTTTTTGCGGATGATGACGGAAGGTTGTACATGTACAATGGCAGCAGTAATACTTACCCAACTTATGGTGTCGAGTTGAACAGGAAAACATTTCAGCCCATCGGAACAAGAATGCCAATGTATTTGTTGCAGGACTGGCGCTATGGCTGGCAGCGATTCGGTGAGCACATGGATAATACTTTCCTTGACCCTTTTATTGAAGGTTCATGGATGACAAAGCACAATGGGAAATATTATTTTCAGTATGGCGCGCCCGGAACCGAATTCAGCGGATATGCAGATGGGGTGGTTGTTGGGAGCCGGGCATTATTTGATGGGACCGAGATTTTTCCTCAATCAGATCCGCTAAGTATGAAACTTGGTGGATTTGCAAGAGGCGCAGGGCACGGGTCAACCTACCAGGATAACTTTGGTGGCTACTGGCACATCAGCACCATCATGCTTTCCGTAAAAAATAATTTCGAAAGAAGACTAGGTATCTGGCCTACGGGATTTGATAAAGATGATGTAATGTGGTGCAACACGGCCTTTGGCGACTATCCTTGTTATCTTCCAACGAGTGGGGACAAGAACTATGGTGATGGATTTACAGGATGGATGTTGTTGAATTATAAAAAATCCATTACGGTTTCATCAACGTTGGGCAGTTATGCTGCTAACAATGCAAATGACGAAGAGCTGAAAACATACTGGAGCGCTGCCACAAGTAATAAAGGGGAATGGATTCAATCTGATTTGGGCAATGTGTCAACAGTTAATGCAATTCAAATCAATTATGCAGACCAGGATGTCGACAGTGACCGCCTAGGCAAGGTCAATGATCAATATCATCAGTATAAGTTGTATTATTCGCCGGATGGCAAGAAATGGAATGTGCTCGTTGATAAAAGCAATAACAAAACGGACGTGCCACACGAGTATGTTGAGCTGGCAAAACCTGTGGAGGCAAGATTTATCAAACTTGAAAACATTCATATGCCCACGGGCAAGTTTGCTATCAGTGGCCTTCGCGTATTTGGAAATGGCAACGGAGCAAAGCCGGATAATGTAAAAGACTTTATTGTCCTAAGGACACAAAAAGATGAACGAAGCGGCTGGATAAAGTGGAGACCTGTAAATAATGCATATGCATACAATATTTATTATGGTACTGCGCCGGATAAGTTATACAATTGCATAATGGTATATGATAACAATGAATACTGGTTCAAGGGCATGGATAAATTGAAGACTTATTATTTTTCAATGGAGGCAGTTAATGAGAGTGGAGTTTCTGAAAAAACAAAGGTCATGGAGGTCAGGTGAGTGCCCCCATCCCCTAACGGGGAGTAATCAAACTTTGTTAAATGTTGTGTGATGTTTCCATGTCGAGATGATGTTCGAACTGTCGATTTCTTCAAATTAGACAAATACTTCCGATATCCTCGTCCCTGGAGAGGGATAAGGGTGAGGTCCTAAAAAGACAAAATGAAAATAAAACTAGTTCTCCTTTTTTTAGTTGTAGCCAACGTCCTCATTGCGCAGGAAAATCCTCCTTTTTGGGATGACATTCAGGCCTTCAAACACCACGACAGTGCTCAGGCGCCTCCACAACATTCCATTCTGTTTGTTGGCAGTTCTTCATTTACCAAATGGACAGACGTTCAAAATTATTTTCCAGGCTATGCGATCACCAATCGTGGATTCGGCGGTTCATCATTACCAGACGTCATCAGGTATGAAAATGATGTGATCTTTAGGTACAAACCGAAGCAGATCGTGATGTATTGCGGAGAAAATGACCTGGCTGCTTCAGACACAGTTACGGCGCAAATGGTTTTTGACCGGTTTAAAAGATTATTTAATGATATCCGTAAAAAATTCTCCAACATCCCATTTGTCTATATTTCTATAAAGCCAAGTCCAAGCCGGTGGCAGCTACATGAGAAAATGATCGCAGCAAATAATCAAATAGCGAGTTTCCTTGCGAAAAAGAAAAACACTGTCTTCATTGACGTCTATCACAAAATGCTGGGGCCTGACGGAACACCAATCAAAGAAATTTATATTGAA
>DASYSW010000074.1:0-1720 GCA_036002905.1 Chitinophagaceae bacterium | reverse complement strand
GGCCTTTGGCATATTTGCACCAGACTTTAAGCTACCTGAAATTTTAATCTCATCTTCCATAACTTTTGTTTTAAGTTCCTTTGCCAACTTTCGAAGTGTGCTTTTCTCAAGATCATAATCAGCGGACGCCAAAATCAGCACTTTAATAGACGTATTGTTTTGCCGGATAATTTTTCGCAAGAAATCATATTTCTCCACTCCTTCGGCTATTGGTCTGATCGGGAATAATATTGTCTTAAAATCTATCCACTTTTTGCTAAGAGGTACCGTCAATACAGGGCAAGAAGTAATTTTTATAACTTGCTGTGCCGTTGAACCAATAAAGAATTCCCTAACGCCGGATGCTCCGTGAGTTCCCATTATAATCAAGTCAACATCATTGTCTGAAGCAGTTTTAATGATAGCTTGTGGCACAAGACCGACTTTTATTTCAGAAGTACATTCCAACTCGTGCTCTTTTAAATTTGCTAATAAAGGATTAAGCATGCCGTCAGACACATCCACCATACTATCAATTGTTTTTTCTGAAATATAGAAAGCACCTTTAAATCCAAATATCAAACTGGAATCGACTACATTAAGCAGCGTAATCTTCGCTTTTTGTTGTTTTGCCAAGGCAATAGCTGTTTCTAAAGCATTCAGCGAGCCTTCGCTAAAATCTAAAGGAACAAGTATATGTGATATGCTATTATTTTTCATCGTCTTTATTTTATGAAATTTATGTTTATGCGATATATCCCGCACAATGTACAATGCTGATATTAGGAAGAGATTAAGAGTAAATTAGAAAGCAATTAGAAAATTCAGATCTTTCTAGTCTTCCCTGCTATGGGTAAGTGTATAAAGAAGGTAGTTCCTTTTCCAACAGTAGAAGTAACTTTAATTTGGCCCTTATGCAATTTCATAATTCGATTAACTAATGGTAGGCCCACGCCAAACCCGACTGTTGCACGGCTGTCTTCGGTTCTGTAAAATGGTTGAAAAATATTTTTAAGTTCGTTTTCAGGGATGCCTTTTCCATTATCTTCTACTGCAATAATAATTTCAGCTTGCCCAACTGACAATGTTACTTTTGCCAGGCGGTTAAGGGAGTATTTGCAAGCGTTAGCAACAATATTTTTGATAGCCGTGAATAATAGCTCGGCATTCCCAAATACCAGCAATTTTTCCTCATCAGCAGGTAACTGATCAAATTCTAGCTTCACGGAATAACCTTTATCCATTTTCGTCATTTCTCCAGGAAGCCTCATTAATACCTCATCAATTCTGATTAACTTAATATCAATGCCTCCCGCGGTACCTGATACTGTCGCAAATTCCAATAATGTTTGGGTGAGTTTACTTAAATGTCGGACATCCTGGTAAACCGACTGCATTACCTGGCGGTATTCTTCAGCAACTCTATTTCTCTGAAGAGATACTTCTAACTGGCTTGAAATAGACGTTAACGGCGTAGACAATTCATGCGAAGCAGAAGAAATAAACCGACGCTGTATATCAAAACTTTCCTGTAATCGGTTTAACAAGTCATTCAAGGTGTCAGTTAAATAATGCCACTCGTCATTCCCTGTTCCTGACTTTATCCTGTGTGTTAAACTCTGGGCTGAAATAATGTTTACTTCATCAGCGATTTTTCTGATTGGCCGCAACAATATTTTGGAAACAAAATATCCTGATGTAAAAGCAATCAGTATTCCACAAGCGAAGCTTAACCACAAAA
>DASYSW010000073.1:0-9365 GCA_036002905.1 Chitinophagaceae bacterium | reverse complement strand
CGGAAGTAAGGCACTTGTTACAACTCAACAATCAAACTTAAATATCAGGAAAGGGCCCGGAACTGATCAGCCAATTGTAGGTAAGGCTGCGCATCACGAAGTTGTTACACTCGTCAGTAAGACCAACGATCAGTGGTGGTTGGTAAGAACCGACGCGGGAGAGGAGGGATATGCTTCTGCGCAGTACCTATCGCCTCAAAACTAGGATTCGGTACTTTCTGAGAGTTCCTCGTTGTCCATAAAGATCTTGGGATGGGTTGCGAGAAAAGGAAGCAAGAGGGAAACCAAAAGCCCTGTGATTAATATTATCCCAAACAAAAGGTCTCCTATTCCTTTTTCAAGTTGGCGAAGGCCAAAAATCAATGCGATCGCCATCATTACCAGGGACAAGACCGTAAAGTATAATCTGCCCTTCCTGATATTTTCGACCATCTCAAAGAAAATGAATCCTGCTATGACGAACAGGAGAGGAAACGCGATAAAAATTAGAAGAGGCTCGACGACTTTATACGCCGTGAAATCGGTAGCTTTTCTGTAGAAGACAGTAAAGACTACGTTCAATATTGCAGCGAGAATACCGCATACAACTCCAGCTAACAATGACCTGGAAAAGCTTGTATTTTTTGTGGGGGATAAGTGCATTGTTAAATGTTTTAGTTTGTCAAAAAGCCACAAAACTTATGCCCGCAGAAAGTCTTTGATGCAAAAAGATCGTGAGGTACTTCGTCGCAAAGAATCTTTTGCAGGAAATTATTGGGGAGTTCTTTAAAAACAAATTCTTCCGCCGAGGCTAATTTTTCTATCGGACCAACGCTATAGTTCCTCGTTGCTGAAGAGTTCTATTTTGTTTAAGAGAGTATTCAACCAAATAAACGTAAACATCCTGGTCAAGCCGTTTACTCCTATACGTTCCGTCCCATCCGGTGTTTATATCATTTGTCATAAATACAAGCTGTCCCCAGCGGTTGTACACACGAAGCGTAAAACCCAGGAGCCCAATGTTAGGACATTGCTGCCTTATTTTAAACAGGTCGTTCAATCCGTCACTATTAGGCGTAAATGCGGATGGGATCAAAAGCCTGCATTGATCGCAGTTTTGAATAGTGACATTCATCGAATCTTCCTTTGTGCAGCCATTCACATCAGTGACCTGTACCCAATATGATCCGGATTTATTTACGTTCAATGTCTGGTTGTTGCTTCCATCCTGCCAAACATAGTTGATGGCTGTTTGCAGAGAGGCATTGAGAGTAATCGTTCCCGTATCGCAAAGCAAAATGTCAGGTCCCAGGGTGAGCTTATTCAGTTCGGAAAAAATTACGGAAAATGGTAAGCTGTTTATGCAAAAATCAGGATGCTGAATGTTTACGACATAGTTTCCCTCGGCGGCATCATTATCCGGAACCTTATAGATCTCAGAGGTAGCACCAGTTAATATGAGTCCATCTTTATACCATTGATAGGCCGCACCTGTATATATAGGGGACTTTAATACAAAATGACCAGTGCATACATCGCCTGAAATGGCGGTGATGGTTTTAAACGAATAATCTTTTTTAGAAGCAAGAATGAATTTGTCCATAAAGTGCATTTGACCTGCTGCTGCCATGTAATATAAACTGTCAAGATTGTGGTTAAGACAGTCAGCGCCAATGCCAATAGAAGAGATATTGTTTTTCGGGGTAAATTCAATTGAGCCACTCACCCATTCGTTTTGTCCTTTTACTGTGACCCGACCTAATTGTACCCATCCGACATTGTTAGACAGGCAGCCCTGGTTGAGGCCGGGATAATGTAAAGGGAAGGGAGGGCAATCTTCCCGGCCGAAGAGGGCAACACCGTACGGACTGAGTGACCTTTGAAAACAATATTCGAGTTGTTTACCGAAACCAAAATAGAAAGACAACACGTAGGTTGTACCTGCGACCAGGGGTTGGGTAAGACAGGCCGTAATATAATTTTTGAAGATCTTATTTTCGGGATTATCGACTTTGAGATCGTTCTCATTTATACTAATGAAGCCCGGACCATCCGGCAAAGGAAAGGGTACCTGTGGATAGCCGTAACAATAGTAAGCGAGCAGCGAATCGAATATACTTTCGGGCTTGTTGCTTCTGCAGTTATAATTAAAATAGTGCACTTCATAATTTTGATCAGTGAACGAATGCCAGTTGTATACTGCAATGCCTCCGAATCCGGCAAGGCCATCAATATAGCCTCCTTCAAGGCTGCTCGCATTATCGCTATAACAGCCAGAATATTCTTCAAACGAATGATTGCGTAGCAATGAGATGGGAAAAGAATCTTTACAAGCTGGTAATTGGGGCAACGCGTTTGAACTTATAATTAGGCTAAAAAACGTAACAAATAAAGCGGTCCTCATAATTATACCGGTCTCGGCCATAAATGTACTTAAAACTGCAGGAGCGAATCCGGGACTTAAATGAAAAAGGGCTGGATAGAAATCCCGCCCGCCAACTGATTCTCCTATGAAAAACCGCAACACATAGTGCAAATGGTGTGCTAATTTTTTTTAGTGGGCATGCAAGACCTCGTAATTTTATATAATCGCCGGAAAATAAATCGAATAAAATTTTACGAATGAAAATAGCTACGTATAATGTTAATGGCGTCAATGGCCGTCTTGCCGTCTTGTTGCGCTGGCTCGATGAAGCCGAGCCTGATGTTGTCTGCCTGCAGGAGTTAAAAGCACCCGAAGAAAAGTTTCCAAAGTCAGCAATAAACGAGGCCGGTTATAATGCCATCTGGCACGGACAAAAAAGTTGGAATGGTGTGGCGATCCTAGCACGCGATAAACAAATCAAAGAAGTATGCCGCGCATTGCCTGGTGACCCCGAAGATCTTCACAGCCGCTATATTGAAGCTGTAATTGATGATCTTGTCATCGGATGCCTTTACTTGCCGAATGGCAACCCTGCACCGGGGCCTAAGTTTGATTACAAACTCGCATGGTTTGAACGATTGAGAAAACACGCTGCACAACTTTTCAAGTCAAATATGCCTGTGGTACTAACCGGCGATTACAATGTGATGCCAACTGAATTGGATGTATACAAGCCTGAGCGTTGGGTAGACGACGCTTTATTCAGGCCCGAGACCCGTGCTGCTTTTAAAAAACTGGTGTCGCAGGGATGGACAGACGCGATACGGAAGCTTTACCCGGATGAAAAGATTTATACTTTCTGGGATTATTTCCGCAATGCGTATGGTCGTGATGCCGGATTGCGTATCGACCATTTTCTATTAAGCCCGCATGTTGACAAACGACTTGTGTCAGCGGGTGTTGATCGTCATGTTCGCGGCTGGGAAAAGTCAAGTGATCATGCGCCTGTCTGGATCGAGATCACCGATTGACAGGTTCTCTTTTATTGCGAAACTTTAGTAGGTTTTATTATCGCCTCGTGGGTACTGCATATTCAATCAATTGCCAAAAATCTGCCCGCGGATTATCTCTCAGAGCTGCAGAGGACTGAAATAATCTACCCAGGTCCACGGTGGGAAAAGTATTTTTCAGCGCTTCGACATACTTAGAACTTATCATTGCATCAAGGTCATTGTAAAAATTAAAACAGAGAAAACTATAACCGATTTTTGTGTCCTATGGCAATACCAGGCTGAAACAGCCCCATTGGCTTATATCCCCCAATTTGATGCGCTCTTTGTGAATGACCCTGAACGCGTCAGTTTCCATTTTTAGATAATCTCCGAATTTGCCCCGTTTTGGCTGCATAAAATCCAACCAATGTATTTGGATTGAAATCCATCTTTTGAACTACTGTCGGCAAGAGCAAGTCCTAAATAAATTTCCTCTTGATCAATTTCCTTGGCTGGTTTGATCGCGAACGATAGTCAACGAAAAATTTCGCTTCTTTGTTTGCGAATGCTTTCTTTAGCGCGCTGTCGAAAGGGTACGGCGAGTCAAATATTTTTTTATAGCTGTTGATAATGGTTACGGTCAAGTAATCATAATCAGTGCTTATACCCGATGGACTTAGCAGTTTATAAAAATCCACCCTGATATTACGTTGACGTCTATTCTTGCCTGCTGCACTTTTACATCTACACTCTTCATCATGCTGTGCAGTTCATCCTCTTTGCCCGGTATGGCCTTGTAATAAGAAATGCGATAGTAAGTTTGTTGCTGTGCAAAGGTCAAGGCGGGACAGATCGTGCACACCAATAACAAAACTCCAATAGCAAGGCGATCCATTTTATTTGATTTAATGGGTTAAAGAAAATCTCAAATAGTTTTACAAGGATTTAGAGTTTATGTGAGTAATATCATTTTAAAGTAATGCCTTCCATGCTTTCAAACTTTGCCTTCGCACCCCAACCTCCAAAATTTTCTGATACGACAAACCACAGTTCGTTCGTCCCTTTCTTTAAGGGAAGGAATAATTTATCAAAATAACCGATGGTACCGAGGAACCTGTAATCTCTCGACATAAAATTATCCGCACCATAGTACAAGGCTCTATCATTAAGGTAAACCGTGACGAAGTCACTGAATCCAAAAGAAAGTTCTTTCACCTGGTCGGTTGTTGATTCAATGATCATTTTTGCCACCATCGTATTAGCAGTGTCTGCCCAAATGCCGAATCTTGCAAGGTTAATAGTGCCCGATGGCTCACTACTTTGAGTGGTCCATGTAAGCTTCGTTTTTATTTCAGGTGTTAGTTGATATAGCTTTTCAAACAAGCGACGATTGACAACGTTTGATACCTGCCATTGAGTGATGACTCCGCCGGTCCCATTTGCAGGCACTGGCATCGGCGTTGGCGCTGGTCCTTGTTTAATAGTATATTGAACATTTGCAACACGCAGAGGCGCGCTTTCAGCCACAATTGCGATCTTCCCTGCTTTCCACCCCGTCAAAAGCTCCTTCACTTTGATGACCAGTGTATCGTCAATATAAAACTCTGCTTGCAATCCATGCAGTTCTATTCTGACGTGATGCCACTCATTGAATCTAAAACGGAATGCCCCGCTATATCCTTCGCCATAATATAATTGCCAACCAGCCTGGCCATTAAACACCGGCGTGTATTGTGTCGCGTCCGGATTACCGGATTGATGCGGTCGCACGTAAAAGGATTCACCATTTTTAAGGTCCTGCATGCGTACTGCGAAACCGGGAAAATTCCGTTGCGGCGGGAAACTGATGTCCGCTTCAATAGTACCGTCACGCAATTCGGCATTTTTCAATATAATCCCTCCTGATTTGAGAAGGAAACACTCTTTTCCTTTATAGGTTTCGACAACCGGGTTTACGCCTAATGTGTCCCAGGCCTCCAGTGTAAGAGGGACTTTCACTGTTTGAGCAACAGTGCTATAAAAAATTGTCAACAGGAAGCCCGCTGTGAGAAAGTATTTGTTTTTCATAACTTTTTATCTGTTGGTGCAATAAACAAAATGTTGTGAAAGATCCCGTCTCATCCGTCGTTCTTTTTACTGTCATTTACAGTTCAAATTCTCTTTTATGCTTAACTTACCTGTATGAACCATTCCGAAAAGGAATATATAAATCTTTGTAAGCAACTGATAGAGGAAAAATTCCATTTTGAGAATGAGGGAGGCACATTGCGCCAGCGGGACCTCGAGTATCTTGCTGACAGTATTGAAGAAAGATCCGGAATTAAACTGAGCTTGTCTACACTGAAACGAGTTTGGAAAAAGGACTACGACCAAACCCCACATCCCTCAACGGTCCAGGCGCTCGTGTCGGTGCTTGGATATAAGGACTGGCAGGAATTTAAATTGCAAAGGACACCGACACCCATCATTGCTGCTCCCCAGAAAAAACATACCCTCTCTTTCGGAAGGTGGATGGCGCTGACGGCAGTGGTCGGCGTTGCAATCCTTTTTTGGTTGATCGCTTTCCGTACAGGTACGCAGGACAAAAGAAAACCTATTGTGGAAGGCCCGGTTACCTTCACGGGCAACAAAACTGTTTCACAGGGCGTGCCCAGTACCATTGTCTTTAACTACGATGTGAGTAATGTGGTCGCAGATAGTTTCTTTTTTCAGCAAGCATGGAATAACAAAGAAAAAGTAAAGATCGATCCAAAGGAGCATTATTACTCCAACATATACTATTACCCCGGGTTTCACAAGGCCAAATTGATCGCTAACGATTCGATTATAAAACGCTTTAGGGTGCACATTACAACAAACGGTTGGCTGCCATTAGTGCGTTATTCGGTTGTGGACAATGTGCCGGTCTATATTAAAAAAAATGATCCCATTGCCGCTGGCGCATTGCATATTAACCGGAACGATCTCAGGGCATCCAATGTAAATATGGACAAGGATTTTGTTCTTAGTTATTTTAACGTGCGTGAATTTGAAAATACATACAGTGATAATTTTTCATTGGACACAAAAATTGCATGCGACAGCAGCGGCAACCAGCCCTGCCCGGCTTTTGAACTGGTAATAATTTGCGAAGAAAATATCTTTTTTGTCGACTTGACCGGGAAAGGATGTGAACGCAACATTGCCGTCAAGATTGGCGAAGTCTACCAAAACGGCAGCAATAGTGATCTTTCAGCACTTGGGCGCAACCTGTATACGTGGCAGCACTTGCAGATAAAGGTTCTTCACAAACAGGCCACCATCTATTTAGACGAAAAGCCTGTCTATACAATCACTTTTAAAGATGACTTTGGAAAAATTATGGGACTGAATTACAGCTTTACCGGTACAGGAGCTATCGACTACGTACAACTAAAAAATGGCGATGGCAACCTGGTTTATGAAAATGGGTTTGATTAGATCGCTTCACTATTTCAATTCCTTTATTTTAATATTCCTGAAGTAAATAGGTGCTCCTGCATGTTTGCCCTGGAAGCCAATGTTTCCATGTAGTGGAAGTGAAGCCATCGGGTTATTTAACCAGGATGGAATTTCAGTTCCGTCCGGATTAGTTTTGGCTGAAGTAAATAGTGTCATGTCGCATACATTTACGAGTTCACCATTGAGGACAACCCAAATTTTTTTATCAATACATGTAATGGTATAATGATTCCATTCACCAGCCTTCTTCACTGTGCGTTTATTGGCTGCCTGGTGACCGAAGATGGCTGCACACTGCCATGAAGGCACTACTTTGCTCCATTTCTCTGAATAATCATCTGCGATTTGTATCTCAACGGAATGAGGTATCCACTCTTTTATATCGCTGGCATGAACAATTACGCCACTATTTGTGCTATCGGCATTTTTAAACTCAAGATCAAGAATGAAATTATCATAGGCTTTTTGACTCCATAGTGCTTCGTCCTTGGATGCTGTGATTACGCCATCACTTACAGTCCACACACCTTTTTCAAAAATTGCATTGCTAAGATCTGCGTTAAAAAGATTTGTCCATCCCGCCCCGGAGGTGTTTGGATGTTTATCGTGGTTGTCCTGCGCCGATGAATGATAGTGAAGAGAGCAAATAAAGGCAAAGCAAAGTATAGTAGTTTTTCTCATAACAAATTTGTTGAAGCAATAAAGATAAGAGAGAAGATAGATTTCTGGTCAAATAGTAAATTTTACACCCATGATCCCGGTAGCAACCGCGGTTAAGACAATCCCGATAAATAATTATAACTGGAATAGAAAGCGTAAATTTCTATCCTTTATACCAATGCGTTGCAACCAGCCATACACGTTTTTACTGCTCATCTTTGGTTTAATAAGCTACACAGGGTTAACGCAGGAAATTTGTAACAACGGTATTGATGATGACAGCGATGACCTGGTTGATCTTCATGACCCAGATTGCCAGTGTCATTTCGTCGTAACGGATAACTTGTTGCGTAACGGTTCATTTGAATTGTATGATCATTGCCCCATCAATTACACATACATCAGCGATTACCAGATCGCGACTTACTGGCAATACGGAAGCAAGATGAATGAAGCCAAATACTATCATAACTTCAACTGCAGCTATGATTCACTGCAGATAATGCTTTATCAGCCACCCGCCTTACCTCTCCCCGACGGACAAGGGTTTATATCAATTTTGAACAGTGCATTTATTGATCCCATCCCGGAAAGCGAGAGGCCAAAGGGCTATGTCGGGCAATGCTTACAGGCTCCGCTGACAAAGGGTGAACAATACACCCTGAGTTTTTATGCCGGACGATTTCGTTCGTGGGATAACTTTATCGGTAGAATTTTTCCTTTTACCGTTGCTGTTTTTGGTAACGCTAATTGCAACGCCGTTCCTTTCGGAGACCTGGTTGGTGGACTGGGTAATGGTTGCCCTGCAAATTACCCCGGCTGGGCATTACTTGGTAAAACGGTTATTAATAGTCCGGGTGAGTGGTCTCAAGGGAAAATCAACTTTGTTCCTCCTTTTGATATAAATGTCATTGAAGTTGGAGTTGATTGCTCCATATTGCCACAAATACCCGATCTCGCTGACAGCACGACTTTCCTCGACTATCACGTCTATTACTTAGACGATTTGCATTTGTTGCCCACTAAGGAATTTCCTTTTCAGTATATCCATGCGCAGACAGGAACCGGTTGTAATGGAAACGGCCTTCCAATTCTTGAATCGCCTGTCTTTGCAGACGCAACTTATCAATGGTATAAAGACAGCGTCGCAATAAATGGAGCCACAGGAAACACTTACCAGTTACCGGATACTGCGGGCAAAAGCTATTACAATGTTTTAATTTCTATTCCGGGGAAATGCGTTACTACGGAACCATTCTTTGTGTCTGGTGCCCTCAATACAATACACATACCCGCAGATACGATAGAATGCGATAATAATGAGATCCTTCTTGCGCCTGCGGCGGACGGTATAACATATATGATCAATGGTGCCGTGACCGATAATGTTACGGTCTCCGGCCCGGGCAGTTATAACATAACGGCATCGGATAATTTTGGCTGTTTGCGATCCTTTAATGTAAACGTTACCGAACAAAAATGTACAGACTGTGACCTTTTAATACCGAGCGCCTTTACCCCAAATGGTGACGGATTGAATGATATATTTAAAGCAAAGTCTTATTGCAGCTTCTCAGAATTCGATCTCCAGATCTTCAACAGGTGGGGTGAAAAAGTTTTTGAAAGTCACAACAGTAATACAGGCTGGGATGGCACTTACCTGGGAAGTAAAGTGCTGTCGGGTGTGTATGTCTACTTTGTCAGTTATTCAACAGCAGCATCACATCTAAGCAAAACGGCAAAAGGTACTGTTGCCCTAATTAGGTGAAAAGAAAAAAATAAAACTACAATTTCAACTCAATCCTCTTTCCTTTATTCATCGCCAAATAAATTGCGTCTATAATTTTCAAGTCTTTTAACGCTTCTTCGCCATCAACCGGAACGGGGGG
>DASYSW010000072.1:0-4317 GCA_036002905.1 Chitinophagaceae bacterium | reverse complement strand
ACCCAGGAGAGAAAAAAAAGAAGAAAAAGAGATACTGGAATTTATTTTGGACAAGCTGATGCTTGAAAAGGAGAATTTTTTATCACACATCGAAGAAAATTTCACCAATTGGGATGATGATGCTGAAATGGTAATTTTATTATTGACGAATTACCTTCAAAAGCCCGGCAGTTACAAGTTCAAAGAAATGATCAGTGAAGAAAAATGGAATTTCGCGAAAGAGCTTTTGCAAACGGTTCGGGAGAAATCAGAGCATCTTGAAAGTTTAGTGATACCCAAGCTCAAAAACTGGGATCCTGAACGCATTGCACTTTTGGATATGATTCTCATGAAAATGGGGGTTGCTGAATTTCTATACTTTGAAACCATCCCGCCCAAAGTAACCATCAATGAATACATTGACCTTGCCAAAGAATACAGCACTTCACAAAGCGGCCAATTTGTTAATGGCATCCTGGACAATATTCATAAAGAATTGGTGCAGCAGGGAAAAATGCACAAGGTAGATTTCAGAAAAGCCTGACGTGATAGCCAGAAACGACTACCTTTGCCTCCCGTAATTACCAGGACCCAAAAATCATCCCAACGAATGAAAAGATTGTTGATCATTTTTGCAGCAGCCGTGGGCCTTATCTCCTGCCAGATGCGGAGCTCAAAAACCGCGGGGGAGAAAGAGTTAACTGAGAGTGAAAAAGATTACCTGCTCAGGGATTCGGCCAATTTTACAAGCATTCAATGGATAGACTCGACCTTCCAGGATCTGGGAAACGTAAAGGAAGGTCCGGAGGTAAACATAAGTTTTAAGTTCAAAAACACGGGAAATAAAAACCTGATCATACAAAATGTAACGGCCAGCTGCGGATGTACCGTTGTCGAAAAACCGGAGCAACCTTTCCAGCCGGGAGAAATAGGAACTATCAAAGCAAAATTTACAACGGAAGGCCATACAGGTACAAACAATAAATCCATCTACGTAATTGCAAATACAACCGGAAGTACTAGCCAGGAATTAAAGTTCCGGATAGTCGTTGAAAAAAGTTAATCACCAAAACAAAAAAGGAATGAATATTTTTTTATTACAAACCAGCGGCGGTGGCGGAATAGGTCCGCTCATTTTTTTACCATTGATGATACTTGTTTTCTGGCTCTTCTTTATTCGCCCACAGTCAAAAAAAGCCAAAAACCAGAAAAATTTTGTAGAGAATCTTCAAAAGGGAGACAAGGTAGTCACTATCGCCGGTATCCATGGCACTATCAATAAAGTAAATGAGGACGGAACTATAAACCTTGAAGTAAGTCCCGGCAGTTATATGAAAATTGAAAAATCTGCGATCAGCATGGATTGGACCAATCAATTAAACAAGGTCGGAACAACTACTGACAAAAAATAACAGGAACCAAATCTCTCCGAAGGAGTCCTTCGGACAAATTTCAAATAAAATCTCAAGGTCCAAACTTGAGATTTTTGTTTTTTTATTTATTTGGAATTTCGAACTTTTACCTTGGAATTTATTCTTCAGACCATGATGAACATCGGGTTAACGGGCGGCATTGGCAGTGGCAAAACGACAGTTGCAAAAATTTTTGAACTGCTGGGAATCCCCGTGTACCATGCCGATGATGCAGCTAAAAAGATCATGAATGAAGACGATGAATTGAAAGCTGCTATTCAGAAGCAATTTGGTACTGAAGCCTACAGCAAGGGAGAATTGAACAGAGCTTATCTTGCCACAAAAGTTTTCAATGACCCATTCCAGTTAGAAATATTAAACTCTCTTGTTCATCCTGCAACAATCCGGGATGCTGCCAAGTGGATGGCGCAGCAAAGGACGTCTTATACGATCAAAGAAGCGGCATTGATCTTTGAATCAGGATCTGCAGAGTATCTCGATTATGTTATTGGCGTGTATGCGCCGGCGCCGCTGCGCATTAAAAGAACAATGGAAAGAAATCATCTGACTTATGAAGAGGTAATCCAACGGATGACTAAACAGCTTGATGAAGAAATGAAAATGAAACTGTGTGATTTTGTGATTTACAATGATGAAGAACATCTACTGATACCACAGGTCCTTGAATTACATCAAAAATTACTTAGTCTTTCGAAAGACAAACAACCTTCATGAAAAAAATAGTTGCGATAGCATTCATGATCATCCCCGCAAGTTGTCTTTTTTCTCAACAAAAAACTGTTCGCAAACCTCCCGTGATCGTTCCACCAAAAACCCAACCACCGGACAAATGGTTTGGAATATTTGCGGGCCCTAATTTGAATCATTTAAATTATTCAGATGGGTCGACAACTATCGGAGGTAGTAACACCGGTTTACACGCCGGTATCTTTTTTCAAAAAAATATCAATAAATATTTCGCTATTCAACCTGCATTACTATTCTCACTGCGTGGCGGAGAGATCAGGAATGTTGACAGCACAACCAATGCAAGGCTGATGAATATAGAATTGCCCGTTAATTTCCTTTACCTGTATAAACATGTAATGTTTGGAGGCGGCCCAAATTTCTCTTACAGTCTCAATGGAAGACTAAAGACCAATGACTCTGAAAGGGATGCATTTGATGCCCATGAATCTTTTGAACGAACATTAAAGCGTGTTGAATTTGGCGGAAACCTTCTGATCGGATACGCTTTTAAGAAAGGTTTTTTTATAACTGCAAACTACTCACCTGGCTTCACTAATATTTATGAAGGTGATGGCTCCGCTCCGTCGAATGTGAAGGCGAACACCCAGGTGTTTGGCCTTTCGGTCGGGTACCAGCTAGGGATAATGAGTGATGAGTAATCAGTAATGAGGAGCTCAGTTCCACACCACCAACGGAACGATGGAGAACAGTAATAGATTTACTACCTTATTAGCTTAGTAGAAAAACAACCTCAAATCTTTGCGACTTTGCGTGAAATGAAAAAGATGAATAGACGGGCTGCTAATCCGTTGAATGGCGAGTGATGATATTGCTCCAAAGGAGCAATATAGTAATAACGACGGATGCAACCCGTTGAAAAAGACGAATAGAATTACGGAACGTACAAGTGAGTGACACAACAGGAGCTGAGCACCGATGCAAAAGTCGGTAACATAAAAATAGAAATGCCCCAAAGAAACAAAGGCACAAATTCAGGAATGGTTCCTGAATCGGTGCCTTCGAATATTAATTAAAGAACCTGTTACTTCAATTTTGCTAAAGCTTCTTTAATTCTTGAAAAGCCTTTTTCAATATTCTGCATACTGTTGGCAAAAGAGATCCGGATGCAATCATCATCTCCAAAAGCAGTCCCCGCTACAGTAGAAACATGAGCTTTGTTTAACAGGTACATACTCAGGTCAGAAGAATTTTGAATGGTTGTTTCGCCATCGCTCTTTCCAAAATATGATTTTACAATTGGGAAAATATAGAATGCTCCATCAGGTACTGCACACTCAACGCCCGGGATTTCTTGCAGCAGTTCCATCACACGCTTACGGCGACGTTCAAATTCGTCGACCATTTCCTTAGTTGGCCTCAAATCGGAGACAAGGGCTGTAATGGCGGCGCGTTGTGTAACTGCGTTTGCACCGCTTGTGAATTGTCCCTGCAATTTTTCACACGCTTTTGCAACATCGGCTTGTGCCGCGATATAACCAAGGCGATAACCCGTCATGGCATACCCTTTACTTAAGCCGTTAATGATGATAACGCGGTCTTTTATACTGCTGAACTGGGCAATACTTTCATGCTTGCCGATAAAATTGATATACTCATATATCTCGTCGGAAATGATAAAAATATCCGGGTGCTTTTCAAATACATCGGCGAGTGCCTTTAGTTCATCTTTTGTATAAACAGTGCCAGTTGGATTGCAGGGTGAAGAAAAAATGAACAGTTTTGTTTTATCTGTAATATTTTTTTCGAGTTCTGCCGGTGAGAGTTTATACTTAGTCGCCGCGCAAGTTTTGATCAGTCGTGGGGTAGCATCACCCAATCTCACAATCTCAGAATACGTCACCCAATAAGGGGTCGGGATGATCACCTCGTCGCCGGCGTCCACCGTGGCGAGAACTGCATTCGCCAGGCTTTGTTTCGCACCAGTAGAAACGACAATATTTTCCGGCTTGTAATCGAGTTCATTGTCCCTTTTCAGTTTTGCGCAAACGGCCTCGCGCAGATCAGGATAACCTGCTACCGGAGGATAGTGACTCCAGTTATCATCAATAGCCTTCTTTGCCGCCTGCTTTATATGTTCGGGTGTATTGAAATCTGGTTCGCCTAAGCTGAGGTCGATCACATCGATTCCCTTTCCTCTTAGTTCGCGGCCGAGTTT
>DASYSW010000071.1:0-7142 GCA_036002905.1 Chitinophagaceae bacterium | reverse complement strand
AAAATCGGGGGCCAATGAAAATATTTTCTTTTCTACCGAAGGTGATGGTGGAATCTACACCTCAGTCGACGATTACCTGAAGTGGTTTAACGCTTTACAGTCGGGCACAATATTCCCAAAAGAAATGATCGGGCTGGCTCGCTCCCCGCAATTTCCCATAGACAAAGAAAATCGTTTGAGTTACGGCTATGGATGGTTTATTGATGAAAGCTCCGTGCCTGTCACTGTATACCATAGCGGATCGAACGGTGGGTTCCGGGCTTACAGTTTCTCTATTCCAAAAAAGAATTTTCTCATTCTCATTTTTTCAAACCGTGATGATGTCGATCTTGAAAAAGTTATAAAGAAAATTTACACAATTATTTCTCCCTAAACGAGCCGCGTCACCCATAACGGAAACATTTGTTTCATTTAAAGATTGTTCATTTACTTTTGCGGCATGCAAAAAGACACACAGGTTTTTGATCTCATCAATAAAGAATTAGAGCGTCAACGTAACGGCATCGAGCTGATCGCTTCTGAAAATTTTGTTTCACTTCAAACCATGCAGGCAATGGGCAATGTAATGACCAACAAATATGCAGAGGGTTACCCGGGTCGGCGTTATTATGGTGGTTGTGAAATTGTCGATCAAACGGAACAAATTGCCATCGATCGAATAAAAAAAGTGTTTAATTGTGAGTATGCCAATGTACAACCTCATAGCGGTGCGCAGGCAAATGCGGCCGTAATGATGGCAATATTAAAGCCAGGGGACAAGATTCTGGGTCTCGATCTCAGCATGGGGGGACATCTTACACATGGTTCACCGGTAAACTTCAGCGGAAAACTATACGAGGCTTTTTTTTATGGAGTGGGCAAGGAAAGCGGAACAATCGACTATGGGCAAATGGAAGAAATTGCATTGAAAGAACAGCCTAAGCTAATTATTTGCGGGGCTTCCGCTTATAGCCGTGACTGGGACTATGCAAAAATCAGGGCAATTGCGGGAGACATCGGCGCCTTTGTAATGGCAGACATTGCTCATCCCGCCGGTTTGATCGCAAAGGGTTTATTAAAATCTCCATTTGATGATTGCCACTTCGTTACTTCCACTACCCATAAAACTCTGCGCGGCCCCCGCGGTGGAATTATTTTGATGGGACAGGATTTTGAGAATCCTTTTGGTGTAAAGGATCCAAAAGGTAATATCCGTATGATGAGTCATCTCCTGGATATGGCCGTGTTTCCGGGTACGCAGGGAGGACCATTGGAACACATCATTGCGTCAAAGGCGGTAGCATTTGGAGAATTGCTGACCGATGAATACACTGAATACGCAAAACTCGTACAGCGGAATGCCCAGGCTATGGCAAAAGCATTCGTGAATCGTGGCTACAATATCAGCAGCGGCGGTACAGACAACCATTTAATGCTGATCGATCTTCGTAATAAAAATCTCACCGGCAAAAAGGCCCAGGAAACGTTGGACAGATCTCACATCACTGTTAATAAGAATGCAGTGCCTTTCGACGATAAAAGCCCGTTCGTCACGTCCGGTATTCGTATCGGTGTACCGGCGATCACAACACGAGGGCTGAAAGAAAAAGATATGGAAACAGTCGTTGAACTCGTTGATCGGGTACTAACGAAAATAGACGATGAAAAAACGATCAAATCGGTCAGTGACGAAGTGAAACAGTGGATGCAGCAATATCCTTTGTATCCTGAGTTGACCTGACAGGTTTTGTTGTTACTACCTTTTGCGGAATTTCTTTATCCCTAAAAACAGGAAGAGAAATAATATCACACCGATCAACGCGAGCCATTGCCATTGAGAAGGTTTCTCAGAAATTACAGCATTTGATTGCCCAATCACGACCGATGCCGCCCAATAAGAGGGCATGTCCTGCTCTTTAGATGAGATGGTTTTTCTAAATTCTTTTTTGGCCTTTTGCAAAGCAACATCGGAAGGAAGTCCCCGCGACAGGTATTTATAAAACAATTCTGTTATCCTGTAGGTTGATCGATTATCGACCTTCCACAAATTAGAAACAGAAGTGGGAATCCCTAATGCTGCAAATTGGCGGCTGAAACTGAACACACCTTCGCCATTGTATAATTTTCCATTGGCGGTTTCGCAGGCAGACAGAACGACTAAACGAGTCGAGGGCTTGCCTTCATATAAAAGATCTGAAAGTGATAACACCGAATCCGAAAAATAAATCATCGGTTCACCAACAACACCGCTGTCTGTGGCATGGGTGTATAATTGTATAATTCCATACTTATAATATTCGTTCAGAAAATTATTTTTGGACGCATCCTTCCTGATAAAGTTGGTCGTGTTGCTGAAGTAATTTCGAAGTCGTTGCAGTGATTGATCGCTTCCCGATAACTCTGGCAGGCCGTTCTCATATTGCACGGGTGCAAAACCCATGAATGTGTTCGACTTGAAAGTTGGATCGACGGCAAAATTGTTCAGAAGATAGCGGGCAGAGTACGTATAGCTGACTGCATGATTGTCCAGGAAATAAGTCAGAGGTTGCCGACTAACCACCAATGCTTCAAAGGGAAAATATTTTCCATCGGGTGAAAATATAATGCGACCCTCGGGCAAATCAATGCCCTTAAAGATCAATCGATATAATTGGCCGGAGAGATCCGTGAACTTGTCAAAACTTGTGTTTAATAACTCCTGGTTCGAAATAAAATTCCTGTAGCCGTCAGATAAACGATCAAAAGAGTCTTTATCAAATTTTTGCAGGGAAGCTGTTTGTGAAGTTATAATGAGCGCATAAATGGCGCTGTCGCCGGCAAACAATTCTACCAACGCCTGGTGATCATTCAGAATTTTGTCATGCACATCTTTGATCGTAATGAAATTTTTTTCTACAAAATTCTGGTAATAAAGCGGGTTACCTGTTTTTATGACGTCCCTTAACCGCTGCAGTTCCTGCTCATTGCTAAATATCTCATCCTGGATGTCGGAATAGTGCGATGACGATTTATCTGCGCTGATTAATTCGTCCTGCAATCGCCTGATTCCTTTCTCCAGTTGTGTCTGCCTGTGAATGTCCTTCTCATGCGACCAGTGTTGTTCGTTGAGTTGATCTTGCAACAACACTGCCCTGCTTTTTTCAAAAAAATAAAAGGCATCAGTTGGGTTGTTCTGTAAAAAACACACATCTATAGCGTGTTCATACAAACGACGACTGTCGCTTCTCCATAAAAGTTTGGATTGCAATTCAGTTTGCTGATACTTGATCTTATCGAGTAATTGATCAGCTACTTTGTACACTTTTATTCCCTCATTTAAGAGGGTTTTTTTTCCCGAATTCCTGTATTGCTGTATCAGCGCATCACCTTTATTTAATAGCAGATCGCTTAAATAGTGCATGTGCTTATGTCGCGAGAAATCTTCAGTAGAGCTATTTAATAAGGATTGCTCTGTAGTACCGGGCTTGATCTGGTTCAATGCATCCTGAAAATAGATAGATGCTGAATCATAACGACCTTTAGACGCGTACAAACTTCCCAGATTATTCAGCACATTTAATGCTTCAAATCTGTCCAACATGGCCCCGGAATGTTTATTTCTGTTGTATGCGAGAGCTCGCCGGCAGTAGGCAATTGCCTTGTCAGGTTGATTAAGGTTCTTAAAGAAAATATCATATCCCGTGTTATTTAGAATAATAACCGATGATATGCTGTCCTCCACCTCGTTCGCATATTTAAAAGCGACATCGTAATTAAGGATAGCTTTTTCATAATCCTTCTTCCGAATTTCAAGATCGGCTAACTGTTGGTAAATAGTACACAGGTAACCTTTGAGGCCGGCTTTCCTACACTCATCAATTTTATCATAAAGGATCTTTTCTGCTGCTTCATACTCTTTGAATTTGATCAGGGCATTTACTCTCAAAGACAAACTCGCCAACACATACTGCGACCCACGGTCCCTATTTTCACGCTCTGCGTACTGTTGGGAAACCTTTTCAAGCAACTTCGAGTAATTTATACAGCCCTGGTAATCTCCCACATCAAAAAAATGCTCGACTTTCTGCCTTAGTGAAACAACACAATAGAGGTCAGGGGAATTCAACCTCATCGCCATGGAAATGCAACTGTCATAGGCTTTGAATTTTTCGATCACATTTCCCAGCGAATCATAGAACCACCCAAGGTTGTAGTAATTCTTTATGTTGTCCTTAATGTTTACCGAAGGTTTGCCGGCATTGGAATTGATAATATCAATGGCCTGCGTTGTATAATTGATCGCCTTGCCGTAATCAGCCAGGTGAAAATAAGTGGCCCCGATTCGCTGCATTAACAATGCATGAGTTGAATCGAACTTGTAGAGACAATCCTTTACCTTACCCTCAAACGAGAGTAGTTCCTTTAACCTATCAGCTTGTGGTGCCGTCGACGAGTCTCTCAGAAATACCAATCTCTTCCATAGCACATCTCGGTCGGGACACTGACCTGCCAGGAACATAAAAGGAAACGAAACGAATAGGGCGAAGAAAGCAGCGTATCTCATAGGAAACCAAATTGGGCTTGAGTTCGAACCACCCACTCCTTAGTTCAATTTCTACAAACTGGGAAGAACCTCGTCGATTATTTTTTTCAAATCAGGCATTACTCCTATCCTTTCACTTGAGGTTCCATTTTTGCTCAAAATTTCACGCATTTGAGCGGGATTAAGACGTGGCCTGTCTGAAGCTTCGACTATGCTTTGCACAACAATAGCGGCTCCCGCTATTATTGCAGCAGCACTTGAAGTACCGCTAAAGTTCCAGTAGGGCTTATCGGGGTCCGGCCGACTGCTGTCATTCAGTATTGCGGGGTCATCAGCCGTATAAACATTCTTGCCCCAGGCAAAACAGTCAATTCTATTCCCAAAGTTTGAAGACCTTAATTTCGAATGTTCCTCCTGGTCCGAGGCGGCGGCCACCATAATAGCGCCGGAATCTTTAAAATCATTGTTGCCAGACGTGCGGTCAAGGATTTTGTTTTCCAGGGCATTCTTATACTCATCGAGATTATTGCCATCTGGGCTCGTACTATCATCACCGTTGCCCGCGGGTTCAATGACAATGATCCCTTTCTTTGTGGCCAATTCTATGAGATCAAATGTCATTCGTCTCGTCTCAACCGGCCAAATCCTGAAATCTTCATCATGAACCTGCGATTCGATTAAGAGAACATCCCCAAAATGCAATTGACTGATTGCTTTCATGATCGCATCATTAACGATATTCGCCTTCCTTACTCGTCCGTTGCTATCAGTTCTTTCCACAATTTGAGAAATTAATTGAGGACTTGCTCTATGAGCTATTCCGACTCCTCCCTCACCGTTATCCTGCATGAAAATTACTCCCAGTACAGCTGCCCCATGAGAAAGAAATTCAGAATTGACACCATAAAGCAAGGGAATATTCCCGGGCAGATCTGTGTGATTCAGCGCCCATCCCTGCTCAATATCGATAAACTGCACGGTACTCTCGCCCTTTCCACCATCTTTTCCCCAGGCATATTTTGCGTTAATTCCCTGGGGGGCGCGGTTTAAATACCCTTGTTCTGGGAGAGCTGGGTTTGATCCGTCAACATTGAATGATGGACTGGCATCGCTCTCGATATATGCATAGTCAACGATTTTGGAATCGACGATGGCTGCCAGCAAGTCTTTTCCGTAATCACTGACGGGATATTCAATAGAAGCACAAGCCAGAAAGTTTGGAGGTTGATATCCGGGATTTGACTTCTTGATCTCCTCGACCATTGTCTTTATCTCTTCCGGCTTCACTGAGTTAAATAATTTGCCTATTCGGATATCTGGAAACTTTTCATGGAGTTGTTGCCAGGGGAACATTTTATTCGTGGAAAGGTATTCCCGTACATCCGAATCTTCTTGATAAGGGAAAGAGATGTTATCATTAAACTTCACGACAATATTTGGAAGAAAGTCTTTGATCGCAGACTTTCTTCCAAATGCTTTTTTAGCGGCTTTACCCTTTCGCTTACGCCGCTTAAAAAGTTTTGTGATTGGGCTAAAGAGCCGTGATATTTTCATGTTCTAACTTATTTGGTAACCGTCAATTATGCTGACGGTGGTGGCGTGGTTGGTGTAGTGACTTTTGGGTCGCTTGAAGGAGGACCCTCTTTTTTGTTTCGTTTTAGTCCAACCGTCATAAGGTATTTCTTCATCTGAGGCTTGACGGGCCCCTTCCAATTAATGCTCGTGATGTCCCAGAGTTCATGATTTCGCAGCCTCGGAAATACTAATTGCTTAAATTCCCTTTCAGCTTTCTTTTTTCTTACATCAGCTGGTTTTGCCGCGTTCTTTGCCAAAATAGGCACCGGGACTACCAGTTTTTTAAAACGGCTTTTTGCTTTTGTTGTCGTTGCCATAACCTAAATGTTTAAAGGTGAGAGAATTGGTTTCTTCTTTGTCCAGCACTGAGCAATTTGCTGTCCCTGCTATTTCTTTGCAATATCACTTGCAACAATCCTTAACCGCTCGTTTATCACTGGTCAGATTTCGCTTTGATAGAGTGTGGTACTGTAACCTATCGAGTCAGAGGGGTGATTTCCGGAAATGGAAAATATGCCAGGGATTTGTCGTAATTACCTAACCTAAGGTAAACAATTTTTTTATCTTTTTTTTTGTGCGAGCATTCTATTTGCGCCACAAGGTCATGAATCAGTAAAAAAATCGGACCGTCTTAAGACTCCTGCTGGTTACCTCAACAGAAATTGTTTAAACATCTTTACCCCTTATCGCCGATAAGTAAATTCAGGGAAGTATGGTTGACAGCCTCAGGAGATTCTTTAATCGAAACACTACCAGGGCCAGTCCTTTTGATTAATTGTCAACGCCAGGATGGGTTAGAGCGTTTGAACGTCCGCTGTCGACCGATCTTTAAGGCTGCAAAACCGACGAGGAGAATAAGTGCAATTGTAATAATCCATGTCCGCGGAAAACCTTTTTGTACCGACATTGACTCCGTCTGTCCTACTAAAATGGATGCCGCCCAGTAGTACGGCAAATTTTTTTCTTTAGAAGAAACAGATCTAAAATCTTTTTTAGCTTTTTGCAAAGCAACATCCAAAGTCATTCCTTTCGATAAATACCTATAGAAAAGTTCAGTGATCTTATA
>DASYSW010000070.1:0-2249 GCA_036002905.1 Chitinophagaceae bacterium | reverse complement strand
TTGCACGCTATCTAATGGAACGCACAGCAGAAAAATATGGAGTAGCGATTAACTGGCATTGCAAGCCACTTGGAGCAACAGATTGGAATGGTTCTGGAATGCACGCTAATTTCTCCAACTCGTTGTTGCGCGAATGTGGTTCGAAAGATATCTACTCACAAGTATGCCAAGCCTTCGCTCCACTAGTGAAAGAGCACATCGCAGTATATGGTGCAGACAACCATCTTCGTCTCACAGGCAAACACGAAACACAATCAATCGATAAATTCTCTTTCGGTGTTTCTGATCGTGGCGCCTCCATACGCATTCCGATCGCGACCGTTGAAAATGGATGGAAAGGTTGGTTGGAAGACCGCAGACCAAATTCTTCAGCTGATCCTTACAAGGTAGCTGCGAGGATCATCCAAACTGTTAAGTCTGTTTCAGACTATGCAGAAGTATTGGTAAGCAAAAATGGAAAACATAAATAATTTCTTCATTAAAAGGCAAGTGCATGGATACCTCTGAAATAAAAAAAGAACACAACTTCTGGCGCGAGCATAAAGACACAACCGTTGGAGCTCTGATCGGATTGTTAGTTCTTCTTTTTTTCTGGATATGCCTCAAATATGCTTAAGTACGTTTCATCTTAATCCAAAGTAATATGGACATATCAGAGACAAAGAAAGGACAAGGCTTCTGGCGCGAGCATCGGGAGACAATAATTACAATTGCAATCATCCTGACCATCATGCTCTCGTTGAAGTATCTTTTCCAATTTGCATTGCACTCACATCTGGTGTAGTATCTAAACCTGTAAACTTGCACTGAGGCCACCCCGTCAGAAGGTGGCCTCTTGCTTTTTATATAGCCCTCATCTTTCAGTTCGCCTGTTTCAAAAATCCCTTTATCTTGGGGTATGAAATTGCTTATTGATATTATCGGATGGGTCGGCTCAATCGAAGTTATTGCCGCTTATGGTCTGAACAGTTACCAAAAAATAAAATCTGATTCTCTCCTCTTTCAACTACTCAATCTAACCGGAGGAATTTTTTTAATCGTTAACACTATTTACTACTCAGCTTATCCATCTGCTTTTATAAATGTGGTGTGGGTGATTATTGCCTCAGTTGCCATTATTCAATTTTTCAGAAAAAGGAAAAAATTATAACGACATGAAAAAAGTATACTGGTTTATTTTAATTCTGCTTACGGCATGCACTGGAAATAAAAGCAAGCCACTACCCGAGCAAATAGACGAGCTGTTTTCTGCTGAATTAAAAAATGACGAACCAGGCGGAGCTGTATTAGTGATTTTGAATGGAGATACTATTCTCAAAAAAGGTTATGGGATCTCCGATATTAACACAAAAGAAAAAATTACTTCCAATACTTTATTCAATGTCGGATCGATTTCAAAAACATTTGTCACCAACACTATTCTTTCACTGGCAGCAGAAGGCAAACTGAATGTGAACGATAGTCTTTATAAGTATTTTCCTGGCTTTAAAAATCCCGCTATCGCGAAGAAAGTAAAGCTCCATCATATGCTTACGCATACCTCTGGATTACCTGATAACCGATGGGCACTTCACGACAGTGTTTATTTGCTTACCGCAAAGGATCAGGAGAACTGGAATCCCATCTTACAAAATGATTCACTCTTGTTCGAGCCGGGAACAAAGTTTGAGTATTCCAATCCCGCATTCAATGGACTTGCCTTGATCATTGAAAAAATTACGGGCAAGAAATGGCAAGATGTCGTAAAGGAAAGAATTTTTGTTCCGGCAAATATGCCTTCCAGTAAAATTACGGATGGCCCTTATCCACAATCAGGGGTTGCGCACGGCTATATTAAATTTGGAAACACCTTCATTGAAAAAGATTATGGTGAGGAACCTACGTTTGCTGCGGCAGGAAATGGTGGCGTGTGGAGCTCTGTTAATGAACTAGCCAATTATGAGACGGCTTTACGCAGCGATAAAATTTTGAAAAAAGATTTATTGGAGCATTCTCGGTCCATCATGCGCTATTCTCGGTGGAAGGGAGAGGTCCCTCCGTTCATTGGCTACAGTTGGTTCATTAGTCAAACAACAGACAGTGTAAAAATTGTCTCTCATACCGGGACACAAGGAGGCTTTTATGCAGACTTTGTCAGCATACCCGAAAAAGGTTTTTTATATGTCGTGTTGTGTAATCGTCGTTTTCCGAGAGAAGAATTCAGAAAAAAAATTCTGGAAATGATTAATTTGAAACCACAAGAACTTTAC
>DASYSW010000069.1:0-11756 GCA_036002905.1 Chitinophagaceae bacterium | reverse complement strand
TTCATGCTTCATGAAAATTTATTTGTGAGGTACAATGACCAGGATTTTACAAACAAAGGATCACGTGGCGATAAGGAGTTTGATGTACCGGCATGGGTGATGTTCATGGGGCAGAGACCAGTGGGAAAAGATGGACTATTTCATTTCAGCACCATGTTTTCATTTGATGCGTTCACTGCTCAATCGGGCGGCTTTCCTTTGTTATTTCAAACAGGCGAGGAATACAAAGGAAAACCAATTGTTGACAGGCAACATCCTCATGATTTGTTTGCCGAACTTTCGGTAAGCTATTCCCAGGCATTGTCACGAAAGGCAGATGTATTTTTTTATTTTGGTTATCCAGGTGAGCCGGCTCTTGGACCAGTTGCTTTCATGCATAGACCATCAGCGCTTGCCGATCCCGATGCTCCTATTTCCCATCACTGGGTTGATGCTACTCACATAACATTTGGCGTTGCAACGGTTGGATTCAGATATGGCGAATGGAAAATAGAAGGTTCGTCTTTTACAGGCAGAGAACCCGATGAGAACAGGTATGATTTTGATAAACCCCATTTTGACAGTTGGAGCGGAAGATTATCTTTTAATCCTTCAGAAAATTGGGCATTACAGGTGTCACATGGATTTATTAAGAGTCCTGAAGCGCTGCATCCGGATGAAGATATAAATCGCACGACGGCCTCGGCAATTTATAGCGTGCCCATTCCCTCCGGTACATTTAATGCAACAGTTTTGTGGGGGATGAACAAAATAGAGGATCAGGACGCTGCAAATGCGTTCCTTTTGGAAGGTTCATGGAAAAAAAATAAAGTCGAATTGTATTCACGATATGAATGGGTTCAGAAGTCAACAGAAGAATTAAATCTCGACGAAAATGTTTATGGACCGACTACTGTCTTTCCAATTAACTCTTTCACAGCAGGAGCTAGTTACGACCTTTTTAAGCTAGGACAACTAAATATTGCAGGGGGCGGCCAGTTCACTTTTTATCATGCAGATCAGAAGTTAGATGATCTATATGGGAAAAATCCAATGGCCTTCCAGGTATATTTGAGACTGTATCACCCCTAACGCGAACCTTCGGAGATTTATCCCGGAAAAGTTGCCTGAAAATTAAATCTGACTGAAGAAAAATGACGAATGTGGTCCCAGCGCAACATGACTCATTCGGTTTTAAAAGGGTTTGCTATTTAGCTGATTTAAAATGTAAACCGCCATACTAATTTGCCGATGCCGGAAGAAACGGTCGGCTTTAAAAAGTCGATTTTCTTTACTTGCTCGTAGCCGCGATTATATACAAAATAAAAGTCTGTGCCGATTTTAGGTATCCAATGTAACCGAAAATTGAAGAGCGTAAAATCTTCGAGCGAGTTCCACTGGGCAAACAGCGAAATGTCGATTTTGGTAGTAAATGCATAATTTAAGTATTGTGCCAGTTCGTTGGAGTTAACAGTTGCAGTCGGCAGTATAACATAGCTGTATGTGTATTCTGTTTTAATATTGAAATGCTTTGAAAAGTTAATGCCAGCTGATGTCTCAAATGTTCTGATTCTTCCGGTATAAAACGTGCCCCAATTATAAAATACAGCCGCCCATATTTTTCGTGCCTGGTAAGTGCTAAACTGTAACTCTGTGTTGTGCATATGGTATTTACCGACTGGTATAATTGCGCTGTCTGTTAAATCAAATTGGTGGTCGAGCCGATCGTAGGAGTGCTGAAGATTGAATTCAAAGCGTTCCCCGGATTTCAATATAAAACCCAACGGCCTGGTTTCATTCGTCCACGACTCGAGGTCTTTTGTGCTTTGTGTAACATAATAGGACAATTCCCACAATTGGAAATCCATTTGTTGTATTCCCAGCTTTTTGAACCATCTTGGCATTATGTTCAAATGCCAGTTAAACGCATTGTAGTTGCCTCGCGTCAAAAAGCCGAGTTCCGGGTTGAAATTCTGTTGCGCACTACTAAGAGCAATATAGTGGTCAATCAGATCGTTGGGATAGTCACAATAGACCCGGTATGCCAATGAGTTATTTTTGGTTGTATAGTCGTCGAAGCTTTCAGCAATTAAACCTGCGATCACCAAATTCTTATTTTTTAAAAAATTGGAAATGGTGTAATTGGCATCAATTCCCACAACCTGGTTGGCGCTGTTCGAATTTATTTTTGACGTGATGATCGTGCCGATATACGATTGGCTGCCGATGTCATATTTATACCTGAATACAGTATTGTTTGTGGCCGGTACCGAATCAGCTTTTCCTGTTTCCAGGCACAGAAATCCAATATTGTTTCTTCCAACTTTTCCAAACAATCTTGCGCCACCAAGAATATTTACGGGTTGCAGGTCCTGGATTCCTATCTGTCTCGAATAAAACAGTTGATTATTATTACCAAGATAAACCTGGAAACTATTTGTGCTCTCTAAGAAGAATTCTCTTTTTTCCGGGTAATACAAATTGAACCGTGTGAGATTTGCTTGTATTCTGTCCACTTCCACCTGTGCAAAATCTGTGTTAGTTGTAAGATTCAATTTAAGAGTTGGAGTAACGTTTATGTTCAGGTCTGCGCCAAGTTTTCCGGGATAATTTGTTTTTTCCCCCGAGGGGTCTCTGTTTTTTTCAAATCCACCTAACGCGTAAGGTTTGAATTCAAAATGCTTTGCATAGCCGATATCTTTTATGTCGGTCAGCGTTCCGGCGTTACTTAAATTCTCGAAACTGTAATCACGGCTCCACCCCTGCCACCGATCTTCTTCATTTTTATAACTGATCTTCCTAGCGAAATTGATGCCCCAAATTTTTGAATTCTCCCTTCTGAATTGCAAAGTGTTGAACGGAATTTGAATTTCAGCAAACCATCCTTCACTATTGCGCGTTGTTTTTGCGTCCCACACACCGTTCCAATCAATGTTGTCATTTTCCCAACTAACCTGCAAATCGGCTCTCGCGCCATTCGGGTTAATAATAAAAAGATATCCGTTTCTTCCATCATTAAAAGGCGATATCAGGACGCCGAAAACATCATCATTTTCATAATCGAAGTCACGCTGCATGAATTTTGCGGCTATTTTTTCAGGCTTCTGTTGATAACACCAAACACCGATGTACAAATTATCATTGTCGTAAAGGATAGCGGTTTCTGTTTTTTCTGACGCCGGCTCCCCAAAATGCAACTCACGTTGTGTAAAGTTGTTGATGCGAAAGGCATTTTGCCAGGCTGATTCATTCGGGTTTCCGTCAAAGTTTACCTGGCTACTGATAAAACGGGCTTCGATGCTGTCTGGCGAAGAATGTTGAGCAATTGTTTTTTTGCAAAGCAGCGTGAGAATTGCAGCATAAAGTATTCTCGAAACGGTTTTCATTGTAAAATAAGCCCAGATTTTCCGTATCATTCAAAAAGGCGCCTGCACAAATGTCTTACATGTAATCAAACTGAGTCATAAATAATTTACACGCTCTTAAATAATTGTTGCCCATATTGAAGTATAGGAAACGGTGAGTTATAGAATTTTCTTTAAAACTAAGCCGACAATCGCCGCTATTAAAATAATCAATGGCTCTGGAATTTTCTTAACCCTGAGTAAAATGACGATCGTTATTAAGGCGATTAATATTGAAGGTACATCAGCAAGTTGTCTTTTAGCCAAAACGATTACTGCGCCTGCAATTGCGCCAATTGCCGCCGCTGTAACTCCGTCAATAAATGCCTTGATCGAAGGATGCTTGCCGTATTTCTTAAAATAGGGTGCGGGAATGACGGTGAATACATAACACGGAAGAAAAGTGGCGAGAGCGGCAACACATGCGCCTGGCAATCCCGCAATAAGATAACCGATAAAGCCAACAGTGATAACAACAGGACCTGGTGTAATCATGGCTACCGCCACTGCATCCAGGAATTGCCGTTCATTCAACCATTGATAATCTTTGACTACGCCTCCGTATAAAAAAGGAACGATGGCCAGGCCACTTCCAAAAACAAACGCTCCTGCTTTCAGAAAAAACCACCATATCTGCATCAGCTTTTCATTAGCTGAAAAAATGCTGGTTATTTGTAAAAGTATCGGCGAGACGAGGACAACTTTGTCGGGTCGTAAGAATTTCGGTCGGGCCTTAGTGATCCATACTGTAAGGCCAGAGAGAAGTATCAGCCAGATGTTTTCATCTTCAGTAAAAAAGGTAACCGCCGTCAAAACGAGAAAGATGATCCACAACAACCAATCTTTTCCGATAGTTTTCTTCGTTAGTTTGTAACTGCTTATTGCGATGATTCCAATCACTGCTGATCCCACTCCATAAAAAACAGATTGCATCCAGGGCAGGCCGCCGAATTGCACATAGGCATATCCAAGCGCGATCACCATCAGAAATGATGGCAACACAAATGCAAGCCCTGCCAACGTCGCACCGATTATTTTATAATCAACGTAGCCAAGATAAATTGCCAATTGCGCTGCCAATGGTCCGGGCGCCAACTGTGCTAAGGCTAACCCTTCTTTATAGTCGCTCTCACTGATCCATTTTCGTTTTTCCACAAGATCACTTCGCATATAACCGACCAGGGCGACAGGGCCGCCGAAACCGGTAGTTCCCAATTTTAGAAAGTAGTAGAGCAAGTCTGCTAAAAAATAATTGGTTTTATTTGTCGGTTCTTTTTTTTCCATCGATTGCAGGAATTTGAATGATTGATGATCTTATAGACTCATTGTCTATAATGTGGGATTCCAATTGTGTTTTTCCGACTGCGCATACTTTGCCCAACTGTAAAGGGCATCATATATCTTCATTCCAACTTCTAATTGTTCTGAATCATTTTTAAAGTTATGAGAGAGCCCGGCAGATATCGCCCAAAGACCGGGCGCCTGGGGAGCAAGGTCAAATCTATCAGTGTCAGCGCCTCTCACAATTTCCGCCAATTGCTGCAACGCCGGCTCAGTCAATTGATGCTTTTTTACAATAAAATCAAAAGTGCATTTATCATCATAATGGGAATATTCAGCGCCAGGAATGTCATAAGGAATGGCATCGAGTTCCCTTGCTTTTTCAAAAACTTCGTCCTTGGGTACAAAAACAAATTCGGCTTCTTTATCGACAAAGTTTTTTATGAGCCAGGGACAAGCAATTCTGTCAATCTTTGGCCGTTCTCTTGTGATCCATTTCATTGTTGATTGTTTAATAATTTATCGAAACGGTTTCCAAAAGTTCAACGCAGCAATCGCCTCCAGGTTTTTCAAGCTTTTAGATATTGGATCATTTTTTTGCGGCGCAGAGAAATTAAACCTCGTTCCAATTTGTTTCTCCTTTGCTTTTTCATAAACAATGGAGGCCGCGGCGATATCCTGCAGAGCCGTTCCCGTACTGTCAAAGACTATTATCTCTTCGCCAGATTCCCGTCCCGGTCTTTTCCCTGCGACAATCATTCCTAATTCCGCGTGAATATCTTCAATTGAAATTTTCTTTTGTTGAATGGCATGATGAACTTCTCCAATGGTGGCGCTTTGCTCTGTGATGTCAACAACGATTTTGCTTAGTGCAACAAGATCAGTACATAGCTCCTGTTTTTCCTCACTATCCGATCCAACGGCAGCGATAAAAGTACCGGGCGCAATATCCTCGGCGTGAATAAATGGTTCCTTTGAAGGAGTACAGGTTACAAGAATTTGACTTTTCCGAAGGGATGCCGATAGTTCTGATTTTCTAATTGCTGTAATGAGCAAATCTTCACAAAATTCTCTGCTAAAACTTTCTGATTGGATATCATCAATATCGAACGCATAAACCTTTCTAAGAGGTCTCACCTTCATCAATGATTTCAACGAAATTCTTCCCTGGTTACCGCAGCCACAAATTGTTGCAACTTCAGCATTGGGGAGAGCAAGATGTTTTGCGGCCACTCCTGTGGCTGCGCCCGTTCTTATGATTGTAATTTCAATTGAATCGGCAAGGGCAAGGAGACGGCCATTCCCTGCATCAAATAAAATAATGACGCCCTGTATAGTGGGAAGCCCGTGTAGCTTTGAATTGCGAGGAAAGTTCGCATTTAACTTGGCAACGAAATATCCATTCTCATCTTCAGAAAGCCCGGTTTTGAGGTGAAACCCGCCATTTTTTGAATGCATTCCAAGAACTTTTGGTGCCACAGTTCTCCCTTCAGCGTACGATTTAAATGCCTGTTCGATGGCGACCATACATTCGTCAATATCCAGCAGGCTGGCGACATCGCTTCGATTTAATAACACGGTTCCGGAAGGCTCCATCTAAACATTTGTCCGGCAATGTTAGGATGACGAAACAACTCTGAATAGAACAGGAATAACCTTTTGTATGTGACTTACTTTTTAGACAGTTTTTTTCGATAAATAGATGGGTTCTGGCCAGTATGTTTTTTAAATATCCGGGTAAAATGACTTTGATCTGAAAAACCTGTCAGGTAAGCAATTTTTGTAAGGGAAAAATTGGAAGTATTTAAGTATTCAATGGCTTTTTCAATACGTAGCTTTCTGATATAATCACCAAAGGAAAGATCATTGAAATATTTTGAAAACTCACGCGATAAATACGCAGGATTGATGTCCAGGTCTTTTGAAAGCTGTTTCAATGTAATACTTGTGTCGATTTGATCCTGGATGATCTCTTTTAACTCCTTTGCCCAGGCTGGAATTTTTGTTGTTGTTGATTTCTTTTTTAAATACGTTTCGAATACTTCAATTAACAAGTGTTCAACAGGATTCTGAGTATGTTTTTCGTGCTGATGGTATTTTGCCCAGTGATAAAGGGCATCATAGATCAGCATTCCTTTTTCCAATAATTCATGATCGTCTTGATAAATATCGGCGAGTCCTGCGGAAATGGCCCAAAGTCCTGATGATTGTGCAGCAAGGTCATGCCTGTCTGTGTCAGCGCCTCTTACTATAACGCTAATTGTATGAATGGCCGGATCTTCAATTTTATACTTCTGGACAAAATAATCGAAAGTGCATTTATCGTCATAGTGAGTAAACTCTACTTCAGGAATGTCAAAGGGAATGGCCTTTAACTCATCTGCTTTCTCTTTTACATCGATGAAAGGAACATAGAAAAACTCGGCTTCGTGATCAATAAAATTCTTTATGAGCCAGGGGCAGGCAATCCTGTCAATCTTTGGTCGTTCACGAGTGATCCATTTCATAAAAATATTTCCCTCAAAGATCAAAAAATGAAGGGACTTTCTTAAAGGCCTGAAATGCCTTCATTTTATTTCGCCTGGGTGCTCACAGATTACACAGATTTTCACGGATAGGTAGGTTAAAAATCTGTGCCAATCAGTGAAATCAGTGAGAAAGATCATTCGGTTTCACTTGTCGGGTCGGTGGACTTTGAAACAAACACAACAGCGCTCCCAAATTTCCCCAGAATATATGAATAATTTTACGTCATATTTTGTAAAGATTAAAACTCTGAATATGAAACCAGGAATTTGTTCTCTCATTGTAAAGTTGTTTGCCGTGACAACCGTATTCGTATGTAACTCCAAACTTTTCGCACAAACCAAAACGATTGATACAACAGCTATTGAGCGAATCATCGGGATCAAGGGGCAATCAAATAATGGTGAGTACAAGGTTACCGTTCCTCAAAATGACCTGAGTGTTGAAGTCGATGGCTTTAAAATTATTCCCGCAATGGGCTTAGGCACGTGGATCGCCTTCACCCCAATGACTGGCGGAGCGATGATCATGGGCGATATTGTGCTTACTGAAACAGATCTGAAAGCGGTGCAACAGGAAGTCATTAAGCAGGGATTGACCATATCTGCCATTCATAATCATTTTGTGCGGAATCATCCGAATATTCTTTATATGCACATTGGTGGATCAGGGGCTGCCGACCAGATGGCGCAAAAAGCAAAGGCTCTATTGGATAAAATTTCCTCTTTAAGAGGCGGGGACCCGGCGAAGGGAACAGCATCTAATGAAAGTGTTCCGAACTCACTTGACACAAAAAAACTTGATGACATCATCGGCGCGAAGGCAGCAATGAGTAAAGGAGTGTACAAATACACGATCGGGAGACCCGATGTAAGCCTCACCGAACACGGAATGAAGGTGACGACCTTTATGGGGTTCAACACATGGGCAGCGTTCCAGGGGACGCCCGATCATGCGGCAGTGGCCGGCGATTTTACCATGACAGAAAATGAAGTGGCCCCTGTGATCAAAGCGCTGATCGAGCATGGTATTGAAGTCGTCGCAGTTCACAATCACATGGTGCATGAGCAACCACGAATATTTTTTCTTCATTATTGGGGCGTGGGAAATGCCGAAGAACTTGCAAAAGGCTTACGGGCAGCACTCGATCAAACCGGTAAAGATGCAGGTATGAAGAAAATGGATATGAAATGATAAAGTCATGGGTCTTCTTTTTGTTACTGTTAGCTTGCTGTCTTTGTAATTCTTGTCACAGCCAAAAAACATTTGGAACCGACGAATTGACCCTGAGACAAACAATTCCGCTTGCCAATGTCAAAGGAAGGATTGATCACATGGATGCCGACATTAAAAAGCAAGTTGTTTTCATGTCAGCATTAGGGAACAATTCTTTAGAGATCGTCGACATCAAAAATGGGAAGCACCTACACTCCATAAAAAAACTCAGCGAACCACAGGGAGTTATTTTTATTCCGCAAACTAATGAGATCATGGTAGCAAATGGAGGCGATGGCAGGTGTCAATTTTATAATGCGGAGACTTTTCAAACGATGGGGACGATTGAGCTTGGCTCGGATGCCGACGATATCCGGTACGATTCTGTCGATAGGAAAGTCTATGTTGGTTATGGTCGCGGCGGAATTGCGGAAATTGATCCGGTAAAGCACCTAAAGACTGCAGATGTAAAATTGTCCGAACACCCCGAAGGGTTCCAACTTGATAAATCGCTTAAGAAAATTTTTGTCAATGTTCCTGACGCCAATCAAATTGACGTGATCGATCTCAAAAGCGCGGGAGTTATTGCAAAATGGAAGACTGAATATAGTGCCAATTTCCCTATGGCGATCGATGAATCAGGTCATATCATTTTTATTGGATATCGGCATCCGGCGGAACTGGTCGCCATTGATGAAAACACCGGGAAGACCATCGCGGTCACGGGCCTGATCGGCGATGCAGACGATCTTTACTATGACGGTCGGTCAAAAAAAATATATGCCAGTGGTGGAAGTGGCGCAATAAATGTTTACCTGTTTGAAAATGCTGTATTTAAACAAATATCGGGCATTCCTACTCGTTCCGGCGCACGAACCTCCTTACTTATACCAGCACTAAATGCATTTATACTCGCGGAAAGGGCGACTGGAAATGAAGCAGCACAATTGAGCGTTTACAATGTAAAATAGATTTGTAAGTGGCACGTCATTGCCTTCCCATAAAAATTTCAAGACAATTGGATGAGCAGAAAAAAACATCGGGTTGATCCGGATGGGCAATGCATTTTTCCGGGTCGCTTAAGAGCATCCTGCAAACGGGATCAACATATAACCTCTCTGGCTTTTCCATGGTGATCTCAAAAACCTCGCTCACATCACTCACATTTTTAAAATTGTGATTGCCGATTGATTTAAATAGATAAGGCTCTCTATCTGCCACCGCATCCAGGAAATCCTTAGAACACAAAAAAACGCCCGGCAGTGCTTTGGAAGCAATCCTCGAGGTAAGATTAAGAGTCGACCCAAAAAAATCATTGTTACGTATTAATATCTTGCCATAATGAAGTCCGCCATGCACCTGGAGAAAGTTGTATTCGCGAAAAACATTTTGCAACAGCACCTCAGCGGTCGACAGTAAATGATCTGCAGAATCTGAGACGATCATTACCTCATCGCCAACTCTTTGATGAAGTCGGCTGCTTCCTACAAGAGAATTGTTTACTAATTCAACGTATTTGTCGATAAGGTCAGCGGCCGAAGACGCGCCATGCGTTTCGGTTAAAGCTGTATAGCCCGACAGATCTGCAATCAATATGGCAATATCCTGCTCCATAATTTTCGACGCAAAGGTATTTAATGAGACTATAAGTGTGTCATACTAACTTGTTATCTTGTGTTCCAACGTTTCAACGCATGGAAGAAAAGAGGAATAAGTTGCTGATAAAAAATATGGTTTGTCAAAGATGTGTTCTTACGGTCGAAAATATTTTTGCTGACCTCAAAATTCCCTTTCGTAAAATTACTCTCGGTGAGGTGGATCTCGAAGAAAAACTAACCGATAACGAATCAAAGAAATTAGACCGGGAACTTAATAAAGTGGGGTTTGAACTTATTGAAAGACGAGTGAATAAGATCATTGAAGATATCAAAAAGGCAGTGATGGAGTATTTGAACCTGGGCATGGAAAATGAAAAGCTCAAACTTTCTTCATTTATTGTAAAGAATATACCGTATGATTACAGTTATATCAGCGATCTCTTTTCCACTATCGAAGGGAAAACTATTGAACAGTTCTTCATTTTAAGCAGAATAGAAAGGGTAAAGGAGCTTCTTGTTTACGACCAGCTGTCGCTAACAGAGATCTCTTATCAAACGGGTTTTAGCAGCGTTCATCATTTGTCTGCCCAGTTCAAAAAGATCACCGGTCTCACACCGTCACATTTCAAAAAGATCGCTGCAGACAAACGAAAATATGTCGACCGCCTATAATCCAAAAATTATATAAATCTTCCCCTGAATAGCGTAAGGCCTTCGCTATCGTGCGATCATAGCTTTGTGTCGTACATGAATCAATAACATAAAAAACAAAAATCATGAAAGCGACAACTAAAGTAAACGATCATGAATCGAATTGCACCTGCAATCCTTGTTTGTGTGGCGAGGACTGCGCTTGCGGAACAGCGACCAAATAAGCAAACGGAGAGAGGTCATGGGCCTCTCTCTTTCTCTTGAATTAAACGATGGATGATAAAATGAGCATTCGAAATTGTCTGTTTCTGACACATTAACGTCCGTCAAACCCATAACTACCCATCCTATTTTTACATTATAAAATCGAAAAAAATGACAAAGCAAACAAAAGTAATTGAATACAATCTTGAGGCAAGTGTGTTTGACTGGGATATAGCTCCTGGAAAAACAGTTGAAGCATGGGGATTTAATAAACAGGTTCCAGGTCCTGCATTGCAGGCCAGTGTGGGCGACACACTTGTGATCCGCGTTACCAATAGTCTCACACAGCCCACGACTGTTCACTGGCATGGACTGTGCCTTCCGGCATCCATGGATGGAACGGATGCTTCTCAAAACCCCATAGCACCTGGTGAAACATTTGAATACCGATTTGAAGTTCCGCAGGCAGGGACATTTTGGTATCACTCACATACCAATGAGACAGTCCAGATGGAAAGAGGTTTGTATGGAGCTCTTGTGGTAAAGGAAGAGAGCGACCCGGCAACCGACAGAGACAGAATATTTATGATCGACGACATGAAGCTCGATGCCAATAATGAGTTTACCAAGCCAGGTTGGTATGTTCCAAGAGTTGCGGAAACACATGATGGGCGACAAGGCAATACACTATTAATAAATGGCAAAGAAAACCCAACCATAGATGTTCATGCAGGGCAAATGGAAAGGTGGCGTTTTATTAATTCATCAAGTGCGAGATATTTTTTACTACATATGGAAGGCAGAGAGTTCAAGGTCATTGGAACGGATGGTGGCTTATTGGAAAGTCCAAGAACAGTTACCGAAGTCTTAATAACGCCGGGAGAACGAATGGATGTCG
>DASYSW010000068.1:0-22021 GCA_036002905.1 Chitinophagaceae bacterium | reverse complement strand
AAGAGGAATTTAATATTTACCGGCCAGAGGAGCTACTTTGCCCGGTTGAAAAGGCAATAGCAAAAGGAATAAGAATCGGTGAATAATATTAACTTAGAGTTCAACAAAAATTACCAAATGAAATTTGCATTGCTTACCGTTACTTATGGGGGACTTTTTTATAAAGGTGAAGCCCTTTCACTGGAGCAACAGATCTATAAAGCAAAGGAACTTGGTTTCGATGCGCTCGCTATCGAGACCAAACGTCCTGTTGCATCACCACTGGATCTTACAAAAGCAGATCGTGACCGCATTAAAAAGACCTCTGCTGACCAAAACATCCCGCTTTGTGCAATAGAAAGTATGTCAAATTTTGCCGGCCGGTATATGGAGGACAGGGAAAACAACCTGGCGATGATGAGGATGGTCCTCGAACTTGCAAAAGACCTTGGTGTTGACATTGTAAAGATTTTCGCTGCATGGCCCGGCATCGTCAATGATGAAGAAGCAGTAGCGATGTATGGAGAGTATGAACGCGGCAATTACTACAAACGATTATTCCCTGCAGATCTGCGTCGGTGGAATCGTTGCGTGGAAGGTATTCGCGAAGTGGCTGACATAGCCGCCGACATAGGCCTTACATTAGCGCTCCAAAATCACGCACCGGTTTTAAGCAAAGGGTATGAAGATACTTTGACCATGATGCAAGAGGTGAACCGTAAGAACGTAAAACTTTGCATTGACGTTCCGCTATTTTACGAACGACAAACTGAAGAGTACATTCACGAGGCGGTTCAAAAATGCGGTGACAATTTGGTGCACACACACTACGGCGCATGGAATTTCAGCGAAAATGACAGAGGAGAAATTGTCCAGGATCCTTCACCATCGACGGGCAATCTTGTCAACTATGCGGCCTTTATTGAAGAACTTCATAACATTGGATATAAAGGATACCTGACCTCAGAATATTGCCTGCCGGTTTATAAGGATCACCAATACGCAGGCATCGGGGAAATAGATCACGCCACACGCATCAGCCTGGAGTACATGAAGCAGCTGGTACACAATACGATTTTTGCCTGATCAAACAAAACCACGAAGGCACTGAGGTCACTGAGACGGACGGAGATGCTCTTTGAATCTCTGTATTTTATCTGTGTCTCTGTGTTTAAATAAGGAATTAAAGTCTCTGTAAAGTAATATCGTACCGCAAAGAGGTCGAGATCTTCATGGTATTGCCCTGGATCTGGAAAGTGGAGGGCGAACAGGGCATCATGGATTGCAAGTAGCAAGCGTGAAGAACTGTCAGAAAACTACCACCCCATTCATCTTCACCAACCTTGGTCATTGAAAAGCTTCCAAAGGTGATCCCGTTCCCTGACTGGCTATATGTACCCTCGCTAAATGTATTGCGAAGAGTATGACCGGCAAATGAGCTGCTGCTCAAAAACGTGATAACTACATCGAGGTCCGACCCGGCAGGTTTATGGCTCACAGTGGAAGTATTCTTGTCATACACCTCTACCAGTTTCCATGACCCACCCATTTCGCTTAAGTCGCTATTGTTTTTCCGACAGGACAGAAAAACTAATGCAGAAATACATATGGGCAGAATTTTCTTCATAAGAAAACAGTAACCCAAAATTATAAAATTTATTCAATTGACACTCAAATGGGCAACAACGCTGCTCATGAGTTCCGTTTTTTACGGGGACCGGGCTTATAAAAAAAATCCCCGCTGGGCAGCGAGGAATTCCATAGGCTTACATGGAAGACTTGGGTATTTCACAGGTTTTGGATCAGGACGGCTGGATGTTAAAGGAGGGCAGTTGGTTTTGCCTTATCAACACTTCAAAGCTAAGCCCCAAATGATCGAGTTATTTAAATTATAGCTGAAAAGATTGAAACTCTCGGCTAACAGTTTGAAAGAGCCGGTGGACAGTACCAACTGGGAATTACGCTCGTATATGTACCTGCGAACAACTACTCAGAATTTATTGAGCTCAATCCCTCCTGGTAAAAAATTGAAGAAAAATGAGGAACATGCCGGCCATAATGGAAACATCTGCCAAATTAAAAATACCTGTCTGGATGAACCCAAACTTCACATACAAAAAATCAGTAACAGACCCGTAGAGGATCCTGTCAAATAAATTTCCAACGCCGCCCCCGATAACAAAACAAAGCCCGACAAGCATGTTTTTCGAAACCGGTTTCAGGAGAAGATATACTAAACCAAGCATTATGGCTATCACAGGAATTAGGGTCAGGAAAATTTGCTTGGAGGTTTTCGACATAGAGTCTCCGGCACTTAGGAACGCACCAGAATTTTCAACCCGTGTTACGGTCAGATGATCGTTTAAAACACGTATTGTTTCATAAGGCAGAACCGACTGCTTGACTATCTTTTTAGAAAACTGATCGCAGCCAATGTTAACGGTGATGATCAAAAGAATTAAAACTATTCGTATGATACTCTTTGTAGTCACTTTCAGGTCATTCGGTTTTTTGAATTTCCATTGTTTTTATCAAGCCATCTTCAAACGTAAAAACGTGATGAATTATTTGATCGACCAGTAAGTTTCCTTCGATGTCATGAACAACCTGGTGAACCCTAAGATTGATACGTCCGTCTTCTTCACAATTAAAATCAATGGGTTCAACATGAGGATCCAGAATTTTCCATTGCCTTGTCCAATAATTCCGCACGGCCTCATGGCCATGTTCAATTCCTCCTTCCATTCCATTGGGCCAGTCGACATCAGGATGCATCATTGCTAATGTAGCATCAATATCCCTATCATTGAAATGCTGGTAGATTCCTTTTAAAATGGTTTCGAATTCCTCCACTACAATATGTTTTACGATGAGTTTATTAAATATTAATAAGCAATCATCAGTTTACTATTTTATATCAGTGAAAATCTGTGTAATCCTGTGAGCAAAGTAAATTTTGTTTATCTCACAGATTTCACAGATAAACACAGATTTAGTTGTTTCTAACTAACTTATCCCTGATCTCCCTCCAGGTTATCAATTGAATATTTTGCTCCTTCAAAAGGGCTTTGCATTTATCACCTGAAAAGAAATTAAAATCGGCTTGTCTCCACTCTGCTCCATAGTCGGGATGATCAATTGTCGCGGCCTGCATTTCACTATCATTATAGCCTGCATGAAATATGAGCTCACTCACCCCGGGTTTTAAAGATTTCAAAATTCCTGTATAGAAATTCTCCATTCCATTTTTATAATCGGGCGGATAAGCCATGTAGATCATATCAATGGTGACGTCTTTATCCGTTGTTAAGCTGTCGAGGTCGACATGAAACGCGGGTTTGAATATGGGCTTGCAAAGCAAAACCGGCACGTTGTATTCTCTGCCGAGTTTGATGAGCACTTTCAGGTAATCTGTTCTTCCAAACAGGGTGCCCATGTGTGAATCAAGATGTGTTATGTCAATACCTAACGACTTTGCCTTTTCAATTTGTGCACGAAGTTCTTTTTCCACCTCAGCGGCAGAAGCGCTGCGATATACTGAATCAACCGATGAAAATAAAAATCCATTTCTATTCAGCAAACCTGGAACATTTGACGAAGGCGCCACTGATCCCCATTTTAAATAGTTCCATTCGCTGGTAAGTGTGAGATGCAATCCAAAATCAGCTGTTGGGTGTTGATGTTGATAGCTCGCCGCTTCTGCTATCCAGGGTGTTGGCATCATGATGCTTGCGGAACTGATCGACCCATGTTCTATGCCATAAAACGAAGCCGCATTTTCAGAATGAGACATCCCCAGGTCATCAGCATGAAGAATGAGCAGTTTGGCTTCCTTTGGATAGCCCAGTCTTTCCTGTAGGGTTTTTTGCGCATTGGCAGAGATAATCGTCAACAGAAGAAACGGAAGAAGTAATTTTTTCATGCCGTATGTTTTGAATTCTAAAGTTATGAGATGTGGAATAGAATTACAAAACGTACAAGAGTGCGACGCAACGAATGTCCAACAGGATCACCAAAGCCGGTTACATAAAAAAAGCTACTCAAAAAGTAGCTTCAATAAAATCTTAAATCCAAAATCTCAAATCATAAATGAGTTATGCGTATTCTTCTTTGACCGTCTTATTGTATTCATCAATCAACTTGCGCTGCAATTCAAAAGGCACTGCTGCATATTCATGAAAACGACTTTTGAATTTTGCACGGCCCTGCGTGATAGAGCGAAGTGATGAAGAATATCCATCCATTTCAGCCAACGGAACTTTGGCGATTACTTTTTGGAAATTGCCTTCACTATCGATCCCTTCAACTATTGCACGGCGGCTTTGCAAGTCACCCATGACTGCACCTGTAAGATCATCGGGACAAAGAACTTCCACATTGTAAATAGGCTCCAGTATCTGCGGATCGGCCTGCTGGAATGCCTGGCGGAATGCCTGCAGCCCGGCGATCTTGAAAGAAATATCGTTGCTGTCAACCGGGTGCATCTTGCCGTCATACACACTTACACGAATATCGCGTGCATAGGAACCTGTCAGTGGCCCGTTATGCATTTTTTCCATCACACCTTTTAAGATGGAAGGAAGGAACCTTGCATCGATCGCGCCACCAACGATGCAATTGTAGAAAACAAGTTTACCACCCCAATCGAGATCATAGGTATCCCTGCCACGAACGGTGAGGTCTTTTGGTTCAGACATTCCTTCATGCCATGGCTCTATTCGCATGAATACTTCACCAAACTGACCGGCTCCGCCGCTTTGTTTTTTGTGACGATAACTTGAATCGGCCGATTTGCGGATTGTCTCGCGATAAGGAATGCGTGGCTTGGAAAATTTTATCTCAAGCTTATGAACATGTTCGATCTTCCATTTTGCAACCGCGAGATGCATATCGCCCTGGCAATGGATGAGCGTTTGTTTTAATTCAGGGGAAACTTCCACCAACAATGTTGGGTCTTCTTCACGCAACTGATGAAGGGCCTGTGAAAGCTTTTCTTCTTCACCTTTTTTCGTTGTCTCAATGGCAACAGTCATATTCGGCGGAGGAAATTCAATAGACGGCAATTCATAATTTTTCCCTCTTGCGTGAAGCGTATTGTTTACGTGAGTGTTTTTAAGTTTCAGGGTTGCACCAATATCTCCCGCTACCAATTCGTTGGTGGCCGTTCGCTTATTGCCTTCCACCATAAACATCTGGTTGATCTTTTCTGTGACACCAGTGCTTTCGTTTTCTAATTCCATTCCGCTCCTGATCGTCCCGGAGTATACTTTAAAGAAAGACAGCTCTCCGACATGAGATTCGTTCACGGTCTTATAAATAAAAATGCAGGCAGGTCCATTAGCATCACAGGGAAGTTGATCGCCTCTCTTTGTTTTCTGCGGAGGCATCTCATTGGCGCTCGGGCAAACGTTATCAATAAAGCCCATCAACCTCCCGCTTCCCATGTTCCTCTCTGCCGATAAGCAGAACAAAGGAAACAGGTCATGATTGATCATTGCTTTCTTCATTCCTTCCTTCATTTCATCTTCATCCAGTTCACCCTTGTCAAAATATTTTTCCATAAGGCTTTCATCATTGCTTGCAACTGCCTCAACTAATTCCTTGTGTAATTCTTCAGCCTTTGCTTTTTCTTCGTCAGGGATTGGCAACTTTTCAGGCTTGCCGCCGGTATCTTTGAATTTGTACATGGTCATTCGTAACACATCGATGATCTCATGAAAACCCACGCCCTGTTGCATCGGGTATTGAACGACCACCACTTTATTTCCGAAATGTGATTTCGCTTCTGCTACAGTTTTGTCAAAGTCAGATTGGTCATCATCAAGTTTGTTCACAGCAAATATCATCGGGGTCTTGAATTTTTCTGTGTATTCCCAAATGATATCGGTTCCGACTTCCACCCCCATTGCAGCGTTGAGCAGCATTACTCCGGTGTCAGCTACCCGAAGTGCGGATATTACTTCGCCAACAAAATCGTCATAGCCGGGTGTATCGAGAACATTTATCTTATAACCCCTCCATTTTGCATGAAGGAGCTTGCTAAAAATAGAATTACCACGATCTTGTTCCAGTTCGTGGTAATCCCCTGTCGTGTTTCTTTCGGCTATGCTGCCGCGGCGATTTATTATGCCAGCTTCAAAAAGCATGCATTCCGCTAATGTGGTCTTACCCGAGCCAGCGTGGCCCAGCAAGACAATATTTTTTACGTGTGAGGTATCAAATTCAGCCATGGCAATAAATTTTTTGGATTGATCAATATTTTTCCGGACACGGCCTGTTTAGCCGGAAATTTTCAAAGGAATAAGAAGTATAGTTTATGAACTTCATTCGTTCATAAACCGATATGCGTTCAATAATATGTTGGAACTAACTACTGCGCTCGGTCTACAAAGGCACTGAATTCTTCCCTGAGATCCAGTAAGCGATGTTCAAGACTTTGGTACTGATCATACAAATTTTCATGATCATTAACTGTTTCATCGTTTAGCTGCCCACCATGAGTTTCTGTTTCATAGCTTACTTTCCTGTCGTGATTTTTGATCGCTTGCTTAAGATCGTGAATGTTGATGAGTTGGATGTGAAACTGGTTGTGGTAATGTTCTACTTCTGTAAGGTCTTCTTTCGAGAGTGGGCGACTTGCCAGTTGCTGAAGTTTGCTTTTGTCTTGCGTGAATTCATCACGGAATGCACGCAGTGCGTCTCTCCAGGTGTTGCACTCTCTGGAAAGCTGTGAGATGTCTGCCTGAACCATGGGATTTAGTTTTAAAAAGTGAAGTAATCATTTTAATTTCCCCGGGGTCGGTTGGTGGCTTCCAAAGCTAATGTTTGGCCACTTGTAATTTACCAAAGATTTCTTAAAAAAACCACAAGTTTTTTTGCACTTTGAGCAGTTTTTTGGGGGAAACTTTCCCCGATAGATTTCGTGGGACAGGTGCGCTACATCCCAATTCTTTCATTGACGATCTTCAATATCAGTTTTTCAGTTTCTATGGCCTTATTCTCTATGTCTTTTCCTTTGGTAATTATTTCATTGACAAAATCTTTGTTGTCGAACCCCGCGGCATTGATCCGAACATTCATAAAGGCTCCCAGGACTGCGGACCTCGCACACAGTGCCCCTACTCCGGCGTCAGAAACGGAATTGGGGTTCCCCGTTTCTGCCATTGCCGCGATGACTTCCATACTGCCATAAGCATTTTCCATTACCGCAAAAGGAATTTCAATCGCGCGTTTTGTGGCGTTCTGTATAGCAGTTTTTCGAATTACTTTTTCTTCATCGGTCGATTTCGGCAGCGAGAACGCATCCATGATCTGGTTAAATGCCTTCGTATCTGCATCTACCAATCTGACGAGCTCGTTCTTATAATGCTGGCCTTTCTCTGCCCAATTGCTGAATTCTTCCCATCGCTCATCCCAACCTTTTTTGTGCGACGAAAGATTGGCTACCATCGTGCCCAACGAAACCCCTAATGCGCCAATATAAGCCGCGATCGATCCACCGCCCGGGGCGGGCGATTCGCTTGCCGTTTCGTCAGCAAAATCCGACAGATTCATGCTGACCAGTCTATTGTCCGATTTATCCATAAGCATGTATTCAATGATCTTTTCTTCAGGCTTGAATGGTGCCAGCTCATCGAGTCCCATGGATATGACAGCGATCCTTATCAACTCTCTTTCCGAAACTCCTGCCGAACGCTTTTGTTTCTTTAAAAAATACTTTCCTGCATCCAACATCGCCTTCAAGGGGATCAATCCAACTAACTCACTCCCAGTAACGCGAATGCCACGGGTCTCAGCTTTTTTACACGTCTCATCAAATGCAATATGCATGGGTGTCACATTGATGTTCGTGAGGTTGATCGATATCTGCGCAATGCCATACTCTTCGATGTACCAACCGATGGCCTTCACAGACTTCAGGCTGCCGGGCTTGACAACCTCTTCTCCTTTTTCGTTTTTTATTTTTCTGCCTGCTTCCCGGATATCAAATGCAATAGCATTTGCCCGACGGACAGAAGTTGTATTAAGATTTACGTTATACGCTACTAAGAAATCTCTCGCTCCGATTACAGTAGCACCACGCTTTACATCAAATTCTGCCGGGCCAAAATCAGGTTTCCATTCGGGCAATTTTATTTTTTTGAAAAATCCTTCATACTCCCCTGCCCTCACCACTGACAGATTGCTTCGGTCTTTATTTGGCTGAGCCGACTCATATAAATACACCGGCAGCGACAATTCTTCTCCAACGCGTTTTGCCAGTTTCTGCGCCCATGCAGCCGTTTCTTCCATTGATATATTCGCCACAGGGATCAGCGGGCAAACATCAGTGGCCCCCATTCGGGGATGTTCGCCCCTATGCTTACTCATGTCGATCAGTTCACCAGCTTTTTTTATGACGCGAAATGCTGCTTCTGTCACGGCTTCGGGACTTCCAACAAATGTCACAACGGTGCGATTGGTTGCCCTGCCCGGATCAACATTTAATAAACGGGCCCCAGCAACCATCTCAATTTCATCAGTGATCTGTTTTATAACATTCAAATCATTTCCTTCACTGAAATTGGGAACACATTCGATGATCTGCATAAACTCGTTTTGATCAGCTAAGATATTCTTTATGCAATAAACAATGAGCAGATCAAATATTTCGCGGATGCAAAATGATTCAGCGTAAATTATAATGTAGCTTTATTTCGTGCGAGCATTTACAGACCAGGACAAACTTATCAGGGAAAAGACATTTCTATTGGCAGTTCCGCTTTTCGCCGTTGCGGGTCTGCTCTGGGCTGGAATCTACTATTACTACGGCGCTAAGATGTCCGCGTTGATCCCGGGAGGCTATGGCCTGATGTCTCTTCTTTCACTTTTGATCTATCGCTGGCATAAGGATTTCAATATTTTTCGGGCTATCCAGTTAATGCTTATTTTATTACTTCCGTGCTTGCTGCATTTGTCCCTGGGGAACTTCATCTCTTCCAGCGCAGTCATCATCTGGGCGATCGTGTGCCCATTAGGAGCGCTCGCGTTTCAAAACAGTAAGGCAGCAGGTTACTGGTTACTTTTGTTCATCATTTGCGTGCTCCTGGTTTTTTTCATGGAAGACAAAGTCGCCATCAATGAAACGCAATTGCCGGATAAACTGATCTCTATTTTTTTCGCGTTAAACATTTCGGCAGTTACCCTGGTTATGTTTTATTTGTTAAGATATTTTGTAAACCAAAATCAGCGTGTAAAAGAACAACTGAAGCACGAACAGGCATTGCTGGAAATTGAACAGGAAAAATCGGAAAAGCTCTTATTGAATATCCTACCCGTATCGATTGCTCAACGCTTAAAGGCTGGCGAAAAAATAATTGCTGACGAGCATGATAAGGCGGTCATTTTATTCGCGGACATCGTTGAGTTTACCAACATTTCAGAGCACGTTACTCCGAAAGTACTGGTAGAAAATCTGAACAAGGTCTTTACTCATTTTGATGGACTGGTCGACAAATATGGTTTGGAAAAAATAAAAACGATCGGGGATGCATATATGGTAGCGGCAGGCTTAAATGGCTTTACATACGACCAGGTTAAAAATATGGCAGACCTCGCATTATCGATGGCATGTGACATAAAAAATTTCACCCTTGATGGCCATACAAAATGTGACCTTAGAATTGGTCTACACATAGGATCGGTAACTGCCGGCGTGATCGGTTCAAAAAAATTCTCCTATGATGTTTGGGGAGATGCTGTTAATACTGCGAGCCGCATGGAATCGTTTAGCGAAGCAGGTAAGATCCAGGTGTCTCAAGAGTTTTACAACTATATTAAAGACGATTACGAATGTTTACATCGTGGTAAAGTGGAAATAAAAGGTAAGGGGCTGATGGATCTTTATTTTTTGAGAAGAAAAAAAGAACAGCCTTCGGAAAAGATTGCCACTGAATGACAGAGACACAGAAAAAACTTCTGTGGTTCAGTCTTTCAGTAGCATTTACCTCTCGTTGTCATTTCCTCTTTGTAGCCGACAATACTAACACCCAATCACCTTCGCCCCTGCTATTTTTTCCCGGAGGAGTAAATGAATGGACATCCTTATCGTTGAATGGAGTATCACTGACAGAAGTAAATACGCCCAATGTGGGATCAAACCAGTAACCGTACATTTTATTTGACAATACCTTCATGTTAACCGTCACGCTTCCTTTGTGTGCAGGAGGAATGTAAGCTACCAGAAGCGATCCATCCCTCGTTGCGGCGGCAGAAACATATGCCGCACTCGTGTCAATATTCTCAATATCCATTATCAGCATTCCCATTCCGTTTAATCCTGAAGGGACCAATCGCCACCAATCAATGGCGCGGATAAATTGATTTAGTCTGCTCATATCAAGAGCCGCCTGCGTATTGAGATGTTGTTGCCAAACGGGGTCAACAAATTGCCATACATAACCATTGCCTGAAATGTAACCACCGATAGTGCTTAACCACCCCCACCATTGAAACCGGCGGACAGGTTGGGTAGCATTAGGATTGTAATTATTTCCGTCCGGGCCTTCTTCATCATACGGCTCTTCTAAGAGAAATGAAGGCATTACCGGATCATGCGCATAAGCATTGCGGGCTATGTGAGGCACCGGGACTCTTAACTCCCATGTATAGCTCGCATTTAGTGTCATTTCCTCTCCGAAGTCAACATTATCGGCTGCATTTTGCCCGCTAAAAGATTCCGCAGAGTATTGAACAGACTGTTGATCCTGCACACTTTTTAAACCTTTGATGAGAGCCGCTTCTGCATCTCTCTGTTGTTCATTAAACTTTCCCATGTCACCCAGCAGCATCCACACGATATTTTTCCTGTTCTTGTAACGAGCAGCGATCCAGGCACCATAAGCCTTTGTTCGCTCTGTTCCGTTTACAACTAGTTCTCTCATCCAACCCTGCTCTTCTCCATTGTAGCCAACATACCCAGGGAACATAAAAACAAGTATTCCTTTTGACTCGCAGTAAAAAAGAAAATCGTCTACAAACCTCCAATATTTTTCATTTGGAGAAAGCAGGTCCGGGGCCTCGTCGTTTATTGAACCGTATGTAAGTTTCCCGGTCCAATCCTTACCATCCAGTCGTTTCAAAAATGGAATGTCACCGTTCCCATTAAAAGGAGCATGATTTCCCATTGGCCAATGCGTGATCACTGCCATTTCTATGGCATTATGACCATGCTCAATTGAATTGTCAAGAAACTTCTTATAGCCGGTATCGGGTTGCGATATAATGAACCACGCGGTGCGGCCAAGTATCGGAAAAGGTTGGTCATTCTGATCAACGACATATCGTTTGTCATCACTGATCTTGATCGGAAAAGCGACTTGTGCATCAGCCGCCATGATACACAAAAGCGCAACAAGTAACGAGCACGCTTGTATCTTCATCTTTTCAAGACTAAAAGTTTTGAAACTAAGCTCACCACAACCCAACTCTTCTTTGAGAGGCAAATTTTCAAAATTTAAATCAAACCGTGTAGCTTTAAATACAAACAAATTATCGATGACGATCAAACAAGCCAACGTTACCATTAATGTAAAAGACATGGATGCAGCCGTCTCCTTTTACAAGTCGATCGGTTTGGCTATAAAAAATCGGGGGGGTAATTATTATGCTCAGCTTACGGCACCTGGCATTACCATAGGTCTTCATCCGACGAGTAATGGAAACCTCAAAGGAAACTCAGGAAATGTTTCGATCGGTTTTACCGGTGATGACATTGAAGAAACGAGATCATCATTGGAGAACTTATCGATTGCAGTGACCGAAAGAAACGAAGAAGGTGGACAGTTTTTGCATTTTACTGATCCTGATGGTACCGCCTTATATTTTATCAAGCCGAAATGGGGATAGTCGTTAAACAAATTCTCCATTGATCATTACTTTGTCGACCAGGCTCGTTCCAAAAGAGTAAGGAAGATAGGCCAACGAAGGAACCGGTTTGGTGAAAATTAAATTTGCCTTTTTACCAACGGTTATGGTTCCCACTTCATTTTCCAGTTCCATGGCGCAAGCGCCGTTCAGTGTTGCCGCGTTGATAGCTTCCCCGGGGAACATCTTCATTTGAATGCAGGCCATTGAAACAACAAGATTCATATTTCCGGAAGGTGATGAACCGGGGTTGTAGTCCGACGCAAGAGCAATTGCAGCCCCGGCATCTATTAATTTTCTTGCAGGTGGAAACGACGTACGAAGAAAAAATGCAGCAGTAGGAAGTAATGTTGCAATGGGTGGGGGCGTCGAAAGTAACTTTATCTCTTCGTCGGTTAATGTTTCAAGATGATCGAGTGAAATCGCACTGAGTTTTATTCCCGATTCAATTCCTCCGATTGAATTTAGCTGGTTAACATGCAACTTCGGTTTAAGCCCATGTTTCATTCCTGCCCTGCAGATCGTCTCCGTTTCTTCGGGAGAAAAAAAACCTGTCTCACAAAACACATCAATGTAATCAGCAAGCTTTTCTTTAGCGATCACCGGAAGCATTTCATTGACAATACAATCAATGTAGCCCTTGTGATTCTCCTTATACTCCGGCGGGTAAGCGTGGGCGCCCAGAAATGTCGACTTTATAGGGAGATTTGATCGCTTTTTTAGATTTTTTATCACGCGGAGCATTTTTAATTCTCCATCAACTGTCAATCCATACCCGCTTTTTATCTCGATAGCTCCCGTTCCCAGCTTGCTAATCTCTTCCAGGCGTTTCCATGCGCTGACAAATAGCCGGTCTTCCGAAGCATCATTTAGCCTCCTGGCTGAATTCAGTATCCCGCCCCCCTTTGCTGCGATCTCCGCGTAGCTTATTCCTTTTATCTTATCAACGAACTCTTCTTCCCTGCTTGCCGCAAAAACAAGATGCGTGTGAGAGTCGCACCAACAAGGTAAAATAAACTGCCCGTCGATATCAATTTCGGATTTGGGATTTCGGATTTCGTGTTTTAAATGTTTCATTTCTCCGTAGTCCGCAATGAACCCATTTTCAATAATCAAATATGCATTTTCAACGGAAGGCAACTCAGCTAATTCCCTCCCACGCAGAAGGTTACTTATCGTCCTTGTTCCGACCAGTTGTTTTATGTTGGTGATGATGGTCATCCTTGTGATGAACGAAACTATTAAAACAATTTGAAACGATTTGAATTAGATCAATCCAAAATGTCCCTGATCATAGATAATGGGATTATTAACCGGTGATGACGATTAAGCAATTCATATTCCAGAGCATAAAGCGCTTTTTCCATAAGATAATACTGCATCATTATCCTGAGATCATCATCTGATTTGGGAACAAGGTCGGTTTGTTTAACGGTTTCAAAGTATGATTTAAGGAAAAAGCCACCCATATAATGTACCCATATTTGTGCATAGGGAAGTAAGTGTATGATCTCTTCCTGTTTCACATGTGCTGTTGTCAGAAATCCCTCATAGGCGGCGTAATAGTAGGAGCGTATCATCGAAGCGACATCAATAAGAGGTGAACGTTTTAATCTTGTCTCACTGTAGCTGCGCGAAGGAATTCCTCCAAAATCGTGAATGGCCACATCCTTACCCGTCAACAATACCTGGCTGAGTCCAAGAGTACCATGCGTGCGGGTCTTGACCACGTCAAACTTCTTTGAATATATTTTTTTGAAGAGAGAGATTATTTCCGCCTTGCGAACAAGCAGGTTGTCCAGCGCTCCTTTATCCGGAATAGATTTCCTGTTCTTCTGCATCGTGTTGTAAGTTTCTCTTACAAGCGCCAGCATCGGGGAAAATAATGATCGCTGATAATGGAGAGAAAAATTTTCAGCAGAGAAATCTTTTGAGCTTTTTGATTGGCTAAGCGCTAAATGCAATTCGCCCACTCGCATTCCCAGTAAGCTGCATTGATCTGCTGCTCTCGCGCCAAGCAGATCCTGTAAGCCCGTTGACAGGCTTTCAAATCCTGCCGGCTCTGTCAAACTTCCTTTGTATTCAATTTTCTCAAGGAAACCTTTTTTCGCTGCCAGTATTCTTTCAATGTAATTGTTGACCCTTTCCATCATATAGCTGTAACCATCCCCGTGGTTTTCTACCATTTCCTGCATCATGGCAAGAACAAAACTTCCTTTCCTGAATTTCCAATCAATGGACCCCAGGTAACGAGGTACAAATTTGAATTGGGCCTGTCGGGACAAATATTGTGACACTTCATGATCGGGGTTGATCCCCATATCCACCTTGCGGTAGGCTTTTAAAAAAAAGCTGTTGTCATAAGTGATTGCTGTATTGTCCTGGTATTTGCTTAAATATATGCGTGGGCGGATCACCTGGTGTTTTTGAAAATATTTCTTCATTTCCTCGGTGCCCGTAAAACTTATCGCCGATGTTTCAAATGAAAGCGAACTGCTTTTTGCCATGTTTTCAAATAGCCACTCCTGCATCGATGAGGTATAAAACGCATCGCATAGAACGCCACTCTGCCCGTTCCATTTTAAGTCGCAAAGAACTGCCTGCGGGTATTCCTGTAGCAAGCTATTGGCGAGTCTCTTTTTTGCAAATGCCAAAGGCAGTATATAAGTTTCCGGCAGGCCGCTTTTATAATTTACTTCCAATAGTAACAATGAAACCTGGTCGTCTCCAAGCGGGAGTTGAACACATTCGGTAATCGTGCAATTGAAAATGGGTCGTTGTTTTCCGGAGAACCAATTTGTTTTGCTGAGATAAGCAGGCAGGATGTTGTTTTCAATATTCCCCTTTACTTCTTCGTTTTCGACTAGTTCTTCCCAATTTTGCAAAGACAATTCGGAAAGTTCTTCTTTTTTCACCGGTTCCTGCCAGGGTCTTTCCAAATTATACCATTGAAAACTGTGTGCACCAAGAGTAAAAAAATAAGCACCGCTCCGCACAGCAGGAAAGCTATTCTTACTAAAAATTTCAACCGGCACGCATCCCTGGTATTCTGTAAGATCGACTTCCGCAGGTTGCGAAAACTTTGAAAGATTCACAATGATCAAAAGAGTTTCATCTTCATAATGCCTCGTGAAGGCAAGTACTTTTGGATTGTCAACATTGATAAATTTCATATCGCCCCTGCCAAATGCTTTGTATTTCTTCCTGGTTCCTATAAGATGTTTCATGAACCAAAACAAGGAAGACGTGTTTCGCATCTGTGTTTCCACATTCACTGCTTCATAATGATACTGCGGATCAAGAATAACAGGTAAGTAAAGCTGCTGTGGATTCGTTCTTGAAAAACCGGCATTGCGATCAGGAGACCATTGCATCGGCGTGCGTACGCCATCCCGGTCGCCCAGGTGAAAATTATCACCCATCCCTATCTCATCACCGTAATAAATGACAGGAGTGCCCGGCATTGAAAATAAAAGCGAATTCATTAACTCTATTTTTCTCCGGTCATTTTCCATCAGGGGTGCCAGCCTGTGACGTATACCTAAATTTATTCTTGCCTTAGCATCCTTTGCATACACCTTATACATGTAATCCCTTTCTTCGTCAGTCACCATTTCAAGAGTCAGCTCATCATGATTTCTCAGGAACATGGCCCATTGACAAGCAGGTGGAATGGGTGGTGTTTGTTCAAATATATCCGTAATAGGATACCGATCCTCCATTTGTACGGCCATAAACATCCTTGGCATCACCGGGAAATGATAATTCATGTGACATTCATCGCCGTTTCCAAAATAAGACGCGGAGTCTTCGGGCCACATATTTGCCTCGGCCAGCATAAGAGTACCGGGATATTTCGCATCGAGATGAGCCCGCAATTTTTTTAAGAAAGCATGGGTTTCGGGAAGGTTCTCGCCATTTGTTCCTTCTCTTTCGAATAAATAGGGAACCGCGTCAAGGCGAAAACCATCAACACCCATATTGCACCAAAAATCAATTATTTTAAAAATTTCGTCCTGGACTTTCGGGTTGTCATAATTAAGATCGGGTTGATGATGAAAAAAACGGTGCCAGTAATATTGCTGCGCTACTTCATCCCAAGTCCAGTTACTGCTTTCAAAATCCTGGAAAATAATTCTTACATCTTTATATTTATAAGGGTCATCACTCCAGACATAGTAGTTCCGCTCGTCCGAGCCCCGGGGTGAAGTTCTTGCTCTTTGAAACCACTGATGTTGATCAGAAGTGTGATTGATTACAAGCTCTGTAATCACTTTCAGATTCCGCCGATGCGCTTCTTCTAAAAGATTTTTAAGCTCATCAATGTTGCCATAAGCAGGATTAATGCTGTAGTAATCGGCTATATCGTATCCGTCGTCCTTAAGAGGTGAAGGGTAAAATGGCAATAACCAGATCGTGGTCACACCGAGGTCTTCCAGGTAATCCAGCTTCTCCATCAAACCACTGAAATCCCCAATACCATCTTCATTACTGTCGTAGAAGGCTTTAATGTGTAACTCGTAAATGACTGCGTCTTTGTACCAATGAAGCTTATTGTCTAGCGCCTGGGGATCTGCCATATTCTCATTCTTAAATTATCCGGATAAAAGAAAACATGAAATGCAAAGATTTATTGTGGATTGACGTTGGTCAAAGTTGCCAATAACATTCAGTCCGGGCTTATGCCCTGACATTTTTCTTTGAATTTACGCAAGTTTGCAACTTTTTCAACAAGGGTAATACCTGTTGTTGGGTGGGTAATGTATATTTTGCAGCCGTTCCCCTGCTGCCAATCTTGATCGTATATGTATTTGCCGTATAGGCCGGGTCTTCCAGTACCTTAAACATGTCTTCATCTGTCGTATCATCGCCAATGCACAGGACGAAGTCCGGCTGCGCTTCATTCAATATTCTGAGGGTGATCGTTCCTTTATCAAAACCAGCCATTCTGATTTCCACTACTTTGTTTCCGTCAATTACCTGTAATGGAGTATTTTGAATGAGCTGGGATAGATTATTAATCAATTCTCTTGAACGTGCAAAACCGAGATCAACCTGGGTATTGCGGTAATGCCAGGCCAGTGTATTTGTTTTTTCTTCAATGAATGAACCTACGCACCTCGTTACAAACAATTGCATGATGCGACGAACTTGGTCTTTCCAATGCTCAGAAACCGTAACAAGCTGTTGCCACGCCTCATTCCTCATTTTTATACTGGCTCCATGTTCTGCAACCAGGGTAATCGGCAAATATCCAAACCATTTCTCCATCGTTCCGGCATCTCTGCCGCTTACAATGGCCACGTGGTTGTCAGGATCAGAAGACATGGAAGACAAAAATTCTTTCACTTTTTCATCTGGTATCGCTTCAGAAGGTAGTCTTGTTATCGGCACAAGAGTGCCATCATAATCGATCAGGAAAAATCTTCTTTTTGACTCCGAGTAATGGCTGCAAATGGTGCCAACCGTTTTTTCGTCTAAAATTTTCACGGTTATCTTTTGTTGCTCTTTTTTTGTTTCTTTTAATTGCTCTAAAAAATCATTCACCCATTTTATTACGTCGTATTCCTGTAGCCGGCGCTGCATTAATACCATGCGATGCCGCTGCTCCTGTAAAGGCATATTCAATGCCTTGTCAATACTATTAGCTACATCGTGAATATCTATTGGATTCACTAATAACGCCTCATTCAATTCGCTCGCCGCCCCTGCAAGTTCACTTAAAATTAGTACACCTGTGCGGGAAACGGAGCTTGCTACAAATTCTTTGGCCACAAGGTTCATCCCGTCACGCAGGGGTGTTATCAGCCCGACGTCAGCTACCTGGTAAAGTGCCAACAATTCATTAAAAGGCAGATGCTGATACCTGTAAATGATCGGCTGCCAGCTAATGGTCGAAAACTTTCCGTTTATAGTCCCTATTTTTTCTTCCAATTGCCTTTTTCGATCATTGTAGGCCTGGATCTCGTCCCTTGACGGAACCACGTTCAATATAAAAACAACGTTTTCTTTCCATTTTATATTTTGTTCAAGAAAAAATTCAAAAGCATTTAACCTGTCCATGATCCCTTTTGTATAGTCAAGGCGGTCAACTGAAAAAATGATCTTCTTGTTCTGAAAGTTCTTTTGAATTTCATTTTTATATTGTACCACCTCAGGGTGATTGACGGAAGTATTGAATTTCTTATAATCAATCCCAATAGGGAAAAGGTCGGCTTGAACAAGCCGGTTCTGGTACTGGATAGTATGAAAATAAGTATCCGCGCCCAGGATCATCCTTACGGATTGAATAAAATGCTGCACATAATCATGGGTATGAAAGCCTATAAGATCGGCCCCGATGAGCCCTTGCAATAAAGATTTCTTCCATTCGTTTGGAAGCAACCTGTATATTTCATAAGAAGGGAAAGGAATATGTAAAAAGAAACCAATGATTGCATCCTGTCGTTGATGCCTTATCATTTGTGGCAACAACATCAGCTGGTAGTCATGTATCCAAACAATGTCTCCCGGTCGGAGAATCGATAATAGCTCCTTGCAAAATCTTTTGTTGATCTGTACATAATCTTCATAATAACTTGTCGTAAACTCGACTATTGTTGGAAAGTAATGAAACAAAGGCCAGAGGACTGAATTTGAGAAACCGTTGTAATAGCCCTCATATACCTGCTTATCAACAAACAGTGGTTTGATTTCAAAATCAACATTGGATTGGCCCATGTTAAGCCTCTCCCAGTCTTCCTGTGGAAAATCAGCCACACCCATCCATAGCTTTTCTTTCAATTCTTCGAGAGAATGATCACTTTCAAAATAACTCTTGATAGCAGACACAAGGCCACCCGAGCTTTGTCGCAGCTTAATTTCATCACCATCGTGGTCAATAGAAAAAGGCAGACGATTTGATACAATGATCAACCTGCTCATAAAATTTATTTAAGTAGGGAAACGCCGCAATTGATTTAACCAAAACTGGGCCGAAATGTCTATATAAAAGAATCACTCCCTGAGAGAGATATTCAAAAAACTGAGAGCAAGCAGATAGGAGCAAAAAAAAACCGCCCCGATAACTTGGAACGGCTTCGAAGAATTTTTTAAAGATTTAATATGGCATGATCAAAGTAATACTATTTCCACCGGAACCGGTAAACACAATTTTTAAATAGTAGTGGCCGTTTGCCCCGGGGCAAGAAGTAGGGTTACCGCTTGAGTCAAGACCAAATGTTGCATCGGCAGACACATTCGGCAGTGTATGTTTGATCTCACCGCTTACTATTCTGAAGTCGCAATCTGACCTGATCACCACGGGTTGAACCGTTGAACTGGTGAACTCATGGCCAAGACGATTCGTACCCCACTCTGCTATATTGGTCACGGTTCCTTCGGTATGAGTTCCTGATATAGTGATTGAAACATTGGTGCCGCTGAACGTATACACACGTTGTTTTGCCACATTCCAGGTACGTTGAGTTCCGTCATCAAAAGTAACTGACATGTTGCTGCTGGTAACGGAATGGGTAATGGTTCCCAATGTGAGCAAATTGATCAAAAGACCGCCAGATACATTTGTATAAGTTTGGGTACCGTTGATAGTTATGCTTTTATTATCACTAACCCTGGTAATTTTTAAATCCTGGAAAGTTAAAGTGATCTGAGCTCCCTGGTCTTTCCAATGCACTCCCTGCGCCATAGCGATGATGACCTTTCCGGTTCGTGTGCGGGTTCCCCAGCAATTGCCACCATTGTAGGTAATAGTGATTGTTCTTGGATCGCTGGCAGTGTTGTAAGCAACATTTGCATCACAAACGGTATCCAAAAGGAAAGAATGACCCTGGCTTATTCGGCCAGTGAAGTCGGGAGAATTTTCAATAGAAACATCAGCATCGTTTGCAACGGCATCAATTTCCGATGAGAATCTTGACTGGTCACTTGATTGTACAGCGACTTCAGTTTCTGTAGAATCGTCATTTTTGGAGTTGTTATCCTCCTTTTTACAAGCGGTGAAAATGGCAACAAAGAAAAGCGCTGTTGCCAGGAAGAGGGTGATTTTAGTTTTCATGTTAGTTGAATAGTTTTATTGAAGGCATAGACCGGAACCAACATTTGAAGTTTAACAACCTCTTCGTTTTTCCCCCCGATTCATGCAAACAATGGGCTTTTCACTAACGCAAGTATAGGGGCTTTATTGTTAGTGACACAGTGGGAATATACGTGGTAGATTCCGGCTGATTTTGTATAAAAAAAGGAATTTATTCCTGCTGACGAATTATTCAAAAAACGCAACCTTTTTCGCAGTGAAACGCTAGCTATTTTTCCAAGTAGTTGCAGTCATTTCAAATTTGATCTCGCCTTTTCCATGCACCCCCACTTCCTTCCATCCTGCCCTGCGATAAAATTCCTCTGCTCTTGTACCCGGCGCGGTGCCCAGCCAGATCGTCGAATCGGTTTGAGCAAAATACCAATCGAGCATGTCATCATGCAATTTTTTACCAATTCCCTTTTTATCAAACCCTGGTTGCACGAACAAAGCCCAAACATTATGGTCTATTAAATCTGCAATTGCGAAACCAACTACGATGCCATCTACCTCGCAGACCCATCCCCTGCCGCGATTGAACATATAATTCTCACAGTCTTTATCTGTAACTAGTGCGGGATCGGATAAAACATTTTCCTTCATCAGGTTTCTCACAACTTGTATTTGCGGAATGTCTGTTATTCTTGCTTCTCTAAAAATCATTCTCATTATTTCCTCGTAAATTTTTCGATCCATTCCATCGCTAACGCCCCCTCCTCACCCCTGCAAGGATTGGGACCTTCTTCTGAAAAGTATTCGACTATCTTTTCGATCATAGGTTGTTGAACGTGCTGGAGAATATCATACGTGAATGTCTCTGTCTTGCCATTCACATTAACAATCACTTCACGCTGGCTGAAGAAGGTGAATGCAATGCTTCCTTTTTCTCCAACGATTCGGCAATGGTCCTTCTCATCCTCGGAAGAGACATTAAAACACCAAATACCATTGAACAAAACACCGTTCTTGAATAAAATATTTCCGGCAACCATATCATCCGCGTCATACAAAATCCCCTGGTTTAATGAAATGCCGGATACTTTCTCCGCTTCACCAAAGAAGAAGTTCATCAGGCCAAACTGGTGTGGCGCCAGGTCGTGAAACAAACCTCCACCTGCAATAGCCGGATCAACCCGCCACGCATTTTTTGGAACCTCAAGCTCTGGAACTGAAAGCGATGGTTTGTATAACTCAGATTTTACAAAACGTACATCGCCAATAACTTTCTGAGTAAGCAATTGTTTGATGCCATTAAAAAGCGGCTGCGCATTGCGATAATGTGCAACAACCAGCTTCATTTTTTTTTCGTTGGCAGCTTTTGCCATCCTATTAGCGGAAGCGGCATCAACTGACATCGGTTTTTCGACATAAACAGGTTTGCCTGCATCAAAAGCAGCCATCGTATATTCTTCATGTGAAGATGGCGGCGTAGCAATGTAGATGGCATTAACATCCGGATCATGGATCAATTTATTTGCATCCGAATACCATTTGGGAACATTATGACGAAACGCATAGTCTTTTGCCTTCTCACTATCCCTGCGCATGACAGCTACAAGTTCCGAGTTTTTCACTTTATTGAATGCCGGTCCGCTTTTCACTTCGGTAACGTCACCGCAGCCAATGATGCCCCATCTTATTTTTCTCATTTATGATCTTTTATAAAATTATTTTACCGGTTCGAGCAGATCCCAAAGATTGCCATAGAGATCTTTGAAGACTGCTACCGTTCCATAAGTTTCAACTTTGGGCTTCCGGACAAACTCAACCCCGTCTTTTACCATCGACTCATAATCTCTCCAGAAATTGTCAGTGTAAAGAAATAAGAAAACACGGCCTCCGGCCTGGTCGCCGATCGCAGATTCCTGCTTTTGATCGGCGGCTTTTGCTAATAATAAGCAACAGTCAGTCGATCCTTTCGGAGCAATTAAAACCCAACGTTTCGTTTCCGTCAAAACCGAATCCTCTACCAGGGTAAAGTGGAGTTTTTTTGTGTAAAATTGAATGGCTTCATCGTAGTCTTTTACGACCAAAGCAATATGGGCAATATGCTGTTTCATTGAC
>DASYSW010000067.1:0-4710 GCA_036002905.1 Chitinophagaceae bacterium | reverse complement strand
ATAAAGTACACGAAGTAAAGAAGCAGGCCCTAACTTTTTCCAATCCACAGATCCCTTACAAATGGGAACACCTCGACAAGATCACGGGTGGTGTTTTTTGCATTTTTGATCAGCACTTTTTTCACCAGTTTGGCAACCTGGGTCAGTATGCGGTTTATCAGCCTGGTGGGAACCGTGTGTTTGAGCTAAGTGATGAACAACTTGAAAAGGTCACCCCGATATTCCAGCGGATGTTTGACGAAATCGGTTCGGATTATGTTCATAAATACGATGTGTTGCGTGCGCTTGTGCTGGAGTTGATCCACTTTGCTTTGAAAATGCAACCTTCTTCTGATGTCAGCGATGTAAAATCATTAAATGCGGCAAAAAGAATTTCTACTTTATTCCTCGAGCTATTAGAACGCCAGTTCCCGATCGATGAAAACCATCCCGCAGTAAGTCTTCGCTCCGCCTCTGATTACGCACAACAATTAAACGTTCATGTTAATCACCTGAACAGGGCCATAAAAGAAACAACCGATAAAACCACTTCGCAAATCATCGGCGAAAGAATTTTGCAAGAGGCAAAAATTTTATTGAAACACAGCCCATGGAATGTTTCTGAAATTGCTTATGCATTGGGATTCACCGAGACGACTCATTTCAATAATTTTTTCAAGAAGCATCTACAGCTAAGCCCGTTGAAGTTCAGGAAAATCGATGTCTGATTAAGGTGATGAAAAATTTATTAATAATATTTTCATTATTGCTTGCAACTGGGTTGTACGCCCAAACTATCAACTTCAATAAAAAAAATTCTATTCCATACCGGGTAACCATGTCCATAGAAAAGTTGGATGGCCTGGAAGTGATAAAGGTGATAAAGGATTCGACTGTGCAAGGAGCAGATGAACCGACTTTTGTGAAGATCGAAGGAGTCCATTTTAAAAATGGCACTATAGAAGTAAAGGTGCTGAGCAGGTTGTTGAAGACGGCGCCCGATTACGCAAGAGGTTTTATTGGTATTGCTTTTCATATCAACGACAGCAATACAAAGTTTGAAACTTTTTATATCCGTCCGACGAATGCAAGGGCGGATGACCAGGTGCGCCGGAATCACTCCATTCAATACTGTTCATATCCCGACTACAAATTTGATCGTCTTCGAAAGGAATCTCCCGAGCGATATGAATCTTACGCAGACATGGAATTGAACCAATGGATCACTCTTCGAATTGAGGTAAAAGACGCCCGGGCAAAACTGTTTATCAACAATAGCCAGCAACCTTCCCTGGTTGTGAACGACCTTAAACTTGGCGCCACTGCGTCAGGTTCAATTGGACTATGGGTTGATATCGGAACGGAAGGATATTTTAGGGATTTGAAAGTTGTTAAGCGATAAAGGTTACTTCCAATAACTAAACAAGGTTAATCAAGTCCATTGAAGTTTTGAAATATTTGATGTGCTATGAAAAAATTTTCAAAGACATTTCTGAAATCCATTCAAGAAACCCAGATCACCAGTGTACGGGCTGGAAAGGACCGGGAAAAATTCACAGGTATTTGGATGGTTGTCGTCGAGGACAGGATCTTTGGGCGCTCATACACTCTGTCTGAAAGAAGCTGGTACACCACTCTTTTAACCGGCGAGACTGGTGCTATAAAATGCGGAAAGGAAATTATTCCGGTTAAAGGTGCAAAACCTAAAGACATCAAGAGCATTACCAAAGCGATCAATAAAGCCTACGAAAAAAAATACCTCGTAAAAGCATACAATAAGAAATGGGTGGATGGTCTCTGCGAGCCCGAAAGAGTCGCCCGGACGATGGAGTTTATTCCTTTATGACAGCGGATCATGATTAATGCAGAATTTTAACATCTAAAAAAACGTTTATGAAAAGAATCTCTATTCTCACGGCGTTTGTTCCAGTTTTATTGTTGGCAAACAAGTCTTTTGCACAGCTACCGGTTAAGCCTCTTGCAGATCAAAAGACCTTGTTGCAAAGTAATGATCCAAAGCTTACACAAAATAAAAAACTCGTATACGACATGTGGCGGGAATTTTTGGAAGCAGCACATTTCGAAGTTGCAGAAAAATACTTTGCGGAAACTTATATGCAACATAATCCAAACGTTCCCACGGGCAGAAAAGCCCTTCTTGACTTTTTTTCAAAGTTTGCTAAGACCCAACCAATAGCTGATACGATAAAAGCCCCGGTCGTTGCGATCGTAGCAGAGGGGAACCTGGTGACTTTAAGTTTTGCAAGGGAACTACCAGATCCGGCAGACCCAACAAAAAAATATACTACTACATGGTTCGATATGTTCCGTATTGAAAATGGAAAAATTGCAGAACACTGGGATAGCGCTGAAAAAATGAAAAATTAACCTATTCAGCTGCGCAGCCTTCGACTAGTTGCACCCGGTTTGAATTTCGTAACTAGTTATTTCTTTTTCATTAGTTCCTCGCCCGGCATGTATTTAGCTTTGCATTGATAATGCAAAACGAATTTTTATGGAAACAAAAATGAAAAAAAGAAAATTGGGAAATGGTCTTGAAGTGTCTGCTATAGGCCTCGGCTGTATGGGAATGAGCTTTGGGCTCGGGCCTGCCGCCGATAAAAAAGAAATGATCACGCTGATCCGCAAGGCGGTTGAAAAAGGCGTTACATTTTTTGACACAGCTGAAGTATATGGACCTTTTACAAATGAAGAACTTGTTGGCGAAGCCCTGGAACCATTCAAGGGACAAGTTGTGATCGCAACAAAGTTTGGATGGAAGCCAAATGCCGAAGGAAAATGGAGTGATCTGGACAGTCATCCTGAGCATATCAAAGAGGTTGCCGAAGCATCCTTGAAAAGATTAAAAGTTGATGCGATCGATCTGTTCTATCAGCATCGTGTTGACCTCGATATTCCGATCGAAGATGTAGCAGGCGCCGTAAAAGATCTGATCGAAGAAGGGAAAGTGAAACATTTTGGTCTATCTGAAGCGGGAGTAAAGACGATTCGCAAAGCACATGCCGTACAACCTCTCACTGCGATACAGAGTGAATACTCATTGTGGTGGAGACAACCTGAAAATGAATTATTGCCTACGTTGGAAGAACTTGGAATTGGTTTCGTCCCCTTCAGTCCACTTGGCAAAGGTTTTCTTACTGGTAAAATAGACGAGAACACAAAGTTTGATAGTTCTGATTTCCGGAATGTTGTTCCTCGTTTCTCACCTGAAGCAAGAAAAGCAAACCAGTCGACGGTTGATCTTCTGACAAAAATTGCTGTAAAGAAAAATGCGACACCCGCACAGGTTGCGCTTGCCTGGTTGCTCGCACAAAAACCATGGATCGTTCCGATTCCCGGCACAACGAAGTTGCATCGCCTTGAAGAAAACATCGATTCAACTGCCATTGAATTTACTGCTAGTGAACTTCGTGACATAGGCAATGCGTCATCAGAGATTAAAGTGCAAGGAGAACGATATCCTGAACATTTGCAAAAGCTGGTCGGTCGCTAATAAAGACCGTTCTGGCCGGGAAGGCAGTAAGACGGTATCAGACACATAATCCACTTAATGCCTTCCCGCCTTTCCGGCAAAAAACTGTTTAGTGTTAGTGACTTGAGTATATTTATAGAAAGCGGAAACCGGTAAGGTTCTTCCTGACATAATAAAAATGGAAAAAGGTTTTGAATGACCGATAATTGAGATGCCGGGAAGACGATACGACGATAAGAAAATCAAATTACCGCCTTTTTTTCTTCCGCGCATATAACAACGATTTACCCAGGTAAAATGTCCACTCGCAAAATATTTTGTAGCGCCCTTGTATCGCTTTTTATCTTCCTTTCCCGGGAAATGTCAGGGCAGCTTAATATACAAGCATCTTATGCACTGATCAAACGAATCATCCCCAAACATGCACCATTCTTTGTAATCGAACCTCTGCAGCACCAAAATGAAAGAGATGCGTTTGAAATTGAAAGCAAGAATAGCAAAATCATTTTAAGAGGAAACAATGGAGTCGCCGTTGCATCTGCGCTATATTATTATCTCACCGAATATGGACATTGCCAGGTTACCTGGAACGGAACCAATTTGAACTTGCCAAAAGTACTTCCGGTTGTAAAGCAAAAAATCCACAAGCAAACACCTTATCAATATCGTTATTATCTCAATTACTGTACATTCAACTATAGCATGAGCTGGTGGGACTGGGATCGCTGGCAAAAAGAAATTGACTGGATGGCGTTGCATGGGATCAACATGCCGCTTGCAGTAACAGGAGAAGAATATACATGGTATTTGGTGTACAGGGATCTCGGTTTCAGTGATGATGATCTGAAAGATTTTTTCTGCGGTCCCTCCTACTTCTCATGGTTTTGGATGGGCAACCTGGATGGCTGGGGCGGGCCGCTGCCACTGAACTGGATGAAAAGCCATAAGGAACTGCAACAAAAAATTTTGCAACATGAAAGAGAACTTGGCATGAAACCGGTGCTGCCTGCATTTACCGGTCACGTGCCGTCCGCATTCAAAAGGAAATTTCCAAATGCAAAATTAAAAGCAACCAACTGGAACAATGGTTTTGCCGATACGTATATTCTCGATTCGGAAGATTCTTTGTTTGCAGTAATTGGAAAAAAATTTTTACAGGCGCAAACAAAATTATTTGGTACCGATCATCTGTATTCTGCTGATACATTCAATGAGAATGAACCTCCGTCTGATGAACC
>DASYSW010000066.1:0-4410 GCA_036002905.1 Chitinophagaceae bacterium | reverse complement strand
TTGTTAATGGAAGTTTGTTGATAGTGAGCTTCCCATTAACAGAGTCATAATCGTACAGTTCAAAGAGTGCTTTATCGGCCAGGCTATGGGCGGTATCAAATCGCGGTCTCACGATAGGTACGATGTTCCAATTGGTCGCATCACTCAATGAGTTTGCTGGTGTCGAATCTTGCAGTCTTCCGTTCAGGCCGAGATCCGTGAGAGTAAGGCCAGAACTGGCTAAAGGAACATTGTCTACTGTAATAGTGTTTGTGAATGCAGGCAAAGGCTCACCGTAAAGTTTAGATTTATTTTCAGCTGTAATCACCACCTTCTTTCTCGGAATATTTAATAAGTTAATTGAATTTGAAAAACCACCATCGCCGTTTGCCCTCGGCGGTGTATAAACCCTTATCGCTGGATTGCCACTGAAGCCATTCACAATTGCGGTTGCAGTTGAGTCGTTTATTATAGTCGTCGTTAATGCTTGATCTCTTTCATAAACCGTCGAGCTAGGGTCGAAGAAATGGCCTGTTACTGTAAAGGTAAATGTTGATGGGGTGGGGCCGGTTATGTCTGGAGGGACGGTAACAGTTATTAAACCTGGTGTAGGCGCAGCAAAGGTATTCATCGCCCGGTCTGCCTGGATAAGTCCTGCACCTGAGATGGAGTCATAGCCCGCGATGTCGGTCATGTCAATAGCGGTTGAGATCAACCGTGACTTTACTTCATCTGGCGGCATTCCAGTGCCCCTGAATTTTTTGCTTCCTGATATCAATAAGGCTACAACTCCCCCTGCGTGCGGTGCTGCTGCCGAAGTGCCAAAGAAGTTTGGTTCTCCATCTCCTTCAATGTCCAGCGAGTGAAAATCAACGGTCGTGTTTCCTCCATCAGGAGCACAAAAATCCGGTTTGTTACGCAGCACACCGTTCACTGGTGTTCTTCCAACCGATGAAAATGTTTCTATCGTTGGTGCACCCGGTGTATAAGCGGGAGTGCGCGTGTAGCGAACGGCTCCTACGGCCAATGCTCCCGTAGCATTTGCCTGGCCTACAATTGTAGAGTTACCAACACTATTATATTCCATTATGGTAGCATTACCCCGCATGATAATGTACTTGAATCTTGCGGTTGTCGACCCATTAGCACAGACTACCATTATGTTAGTAGTAGTAGGGGCATTTCCTATCACGTGGAAGGACAGGACCTCAATTGGATCTTTGCCGGCGTTGTTACCATTCATTCCGAATAAAATTGCACCGTTGTCATCCACCAGGTAAATATCAAGATCATTTAGAGTCGGATTGGCTTGCCCCAGCGAGTAGAAATTATTGTCCCATTGCAAAACAACTGTATAGATTCCGGGCGCTACTGTCAAATGTTGATAGATATCGGGGGCTCCGCCCGTATTAAAATTGTGTGCAAAGCCTGACATACCGTTCGGTGCAGGCACGGGATTGAAGGGGGCCGAATATGCCTGGCCGGCAAAATTACCTGCCGCAGAAATATACGTCTTGCCGTGGTCGTGGACATAATTTGCAGCCTGTGCTACAAATCCATCTCTGAAAAAAGGTTGGGTAACCCACGTAATATCATCGATAACCACATCGCAATTAGCATCATCTGCAAGCTGACGAACACCAAATGCAAAGTCAGTTTCACTTATGAATCCTGTACGGAAGGCAAGTGCAGCTTTTGGCGCGACATCGTGGACGATCTGCAACATAGCCCGTCCTTCGTCCGATCCACCGCCGAATACAGTGAACGGATAGTCCAGTCGCATATCCACGGGAGTTGGGTTAACAGCATTGCCCGGAAGATCATCGTTCGCAACATCGGCACTTGCTAATCCCAGGTTATTGTAGCTGTCTGATAATACACCTACCTTGACGTTCTCACCAAATGTTTGGTAAGCACTCCTCACTGCGTTTGATCGCTGAGCAATGTCACCATTGGTCGTTGCGACTCCACCAAGTTTTTTTGGCGGGAACACCGGCTGCACAAATTGGATATAAGAAGTGAGCCCATTCAGTAAATCAAGCTTAGAGATTGGAAAGAAGCAAGTAATCACGCTTGTGTTGCCGGTATTTATAAACAAGTTATTGGCAAGTGAAAATGGAGAACTTTTCAGCACCGTTAATAAAGCATTGTACTGACCTGGTTTAACAGCGATATCGATCAACACATTGCTATTGATTACGCGAAATACGCTGTCTTCAAATGTAACTGTGCTCGGGGGATGTTGAAACAGATCTGTGAGTTGTTGCCCAATTAGATTATCGACTTTCCCCGGGGTAACATCAGGAATGATCAATGGGTTGTTGGCTTGCACCACGATGTAAGGCGCGTAATCAACAGAAATATTGCTGGCAACATTTATTGTATTGTTTGTGAACAATGCACCCTGGAATGTCACATTTTTTGTTCCTGAGCCTAAATTGATATTCCCATTCGGTGCCCAAACAGTACCAAGCCACTTAGAACTTCCGGAAGATCCCGGATCGAGATTAAATGAATTTCCATTTGAAGTGGACCCCGTTCCCATAGCTTCAAGGAATATGTAATTAGCGCCGCCACCATTTACCAGAGTTACACCGTTTTTATTTAAGTTCACGTCATTCACGACGTGGATGATAAAGTTTCCACCGACGCCCTTGAAGTCAAAAACAAAAGTATTGTTTGTCGTTCCGGCGTTTTTTATAGAGTTAAATATGTAGGTTCCGGCTCCCGAAAGAGTGACCGTCTTTCCACCTGGCAGGGCAAGGTCACCATAGCTGCCGGGCCCGATCACGGTGTCTTTTGTAATGTTTCTTGTACCAGCATTACCATTCGACATTGTAGTGGGCATCGGAGGCATAACAGGCAATTTCAATAAATTAACAGCCACTTTCTGCACAGGAGGGATGGTTGGAGTAGGTCCGGTATAAGTTGTACCAGTCGGGAGAAATACCTGTTTGACAGTCCCCGCCTTAATATTAATGTTTCCTTTTGCAACCACGCTGTCCTTTAAAATAGCACCGGATCCCGTGGTAATAGGCGTTCCTGTAGTGAGAGTAGCAGCGCCCGTGTTATTTGCTTTCACTACTCCATTAACTGTGTTGTTGTTGTTAAGAACTACGGCACTGTCACTATATAAACTGCCGCCGAACGTGACATTGCCGGTTGTTAGAATGAGATTCTTTGCGCCCACCGCCCCAGCCAGCACACTACTGGACGTCGCTATCTGTACCTTCTTACCGTACATAATAAAGTCCGTCGTCTTTAAATTCTGTGCTTTGGAAACAAATGGTGCAACACTGATGAGTAGAGTAAATAAAACTCCAATGCGGTTAGTCTTGAGACCAGGTGTGAAATTCATACTGGGTGTTTCTGTTTTTGTTAATGAAAGTTGGTCAAGGCAAGTATTCTAATCCCCTGGGGTTTCACATAGAAGATGGATCTAAAAACACACCCGTATGAGCAGTCATTCTTGGAAATGTTCGGGTTTTTCAGTCAATAAAAGGTAAATATACCAGAATTTTTCGAAAGAATACGTGGCATGATATAAAATTTAAAATTAATCTTTTGTCATTTGTCAAATTTTTTGACAAAAGGCAAACTTTGTGTGGTTGATACAGTTCCGTAGCTGTGAAGGAAACCTCCTTAATTTTATAGGAAATGAACACACAATCATTGCCTCTCGAAGTTTCCGCCAATGTCGGCCACGTTTCAGCAGAATGCTTCGTTCCGGAAAAAGCAAAATGGATTATTACGCTCGCGCATGGAGCCGGAGCGGGAATGAATCATTCTTTCATGATAAATTTAGCCACATCACTTTGTGACGCGGGTGTCGCTACATTGCGCTTCAATTTTCCGTTCACGGAAGGAAAAAAAGGAAGACCAGATCCTCCCGCAATTGCGCATAAGACAATCGAAGCCGCAATTTCCAAAGCGAAGGAATTGTTTCCGAATTTGCCTGTTTTTGCTTCGGGAAAATCGTTTGGAGGAAGAATGACTTCCCAATATTTATCAACCCATCACGATGCTTCTGTAAAAGGCATTATCTTTTATGGATTTCCATTGCATCCGCCCGGTAAACCATCTATTGAACGAGCAGAACACTTAAAAGGAGTAAAGGTCCCAATGCTTTTTTTACAAGGCACAAGGGATGAATTGGCCAAGTGGGATTTGATAGAAGGGGTATGTTCTTCACTTCCGCTTTCAACATTGGTAAAAATTGAGGGAGCGGATCATTCATTTAAAGCAGGCAAACAGAATGTGATACAACGTCTGACCGATATCACAAAAGAATGGATTGAAAAAATGGATTGACATGGGCGCGCCTTGCAGCTATCTGTTTTTTAGCTCTCCCAGATTGCACTGATTTTCACAGAGCGACCCGTTGAAAAATTAATCTGTGTTTATCTGTGAAATCAGTGAGATAAATTTTTA
>DASYSW010000065.1:0-2497 GCA_036002905.1 Chitinophagaceae bacterium | reverse complement strand
GCATATCTCCAGGGAGAGATGAGAAGTTTTTTGCCAGGCAACGCCAAAGAAAAGAAGCATTAATCCAAGTAAATCGCTTTTGTCTGTGGGAGCCTTATAGCATACGCCTGAAATTTGGGGCTTAATTGTGTTTTAGGGGGTTTGAGTACCCTCAAAGATTGAAGTGGTATGCTATTAGTATTTTTCATTTTTAGTCAAGGTAATTTAAAAGCTAATTTTATCCGAACTAGTCACCAAACTGGTTACCATTAACTTAATTATAACATGAAATCATTTACAATCAATGCTTTTCAAACTAAGGGGGTGATGCCAGCGGGATCACGGGTACTTCAACGAAGCGCTGAACCAGTAAGGGTTTCAGCGTTTTTCACTTTAAAAAAGGAGTAAAAAAGGAGCAAATGGGAGTCACCGACGAAATCGTCCATTCACTGCAAACGATATTCTTTTTTAAGAAGCGCAATTAGTTCACGAGCTTTAGATAGTAAAGGGTTAATGTTATCACTATCTGGAGCGCCAGTTTCTCCTGCGGAATCGGCAAAAGCCCAGTAATGTTTGATAGCAAATGGGTCTTTTGTAAGCAATGGGTAATCGTTCTTAATAAATTCTTTAAAGGATGCATTGTCGACGGCTCTCAACATTAATGTAATAATCTCGAGTCGAAAAGTTTCAGGAATTCATTAATACTACCGGCATGGACAAGATCGAACATCAAAATATGATTGATATATGGATCAATTTTCAGTCCGCCGGGAAAAAAACTGGATAGCAAATGTGTTTTTCAGCTAATGCAAGCTTTGCAGCTAGTGCAGTAACTGGGGTTATTGGCATCATTGCCATTACGAAAACAAGAACAACTCCTCAACTCTTGTTCGCCACTATCCCATTGTTATTTTCTGTGCAACAACTATCGGAAGCCGTTATTTGGCTCTCTTTAAAAGATAGTAGTCTTGCGCCATGGCGCCCTTTATTTCTCTATGTTTTCCTGGTATTTGCAACGATCGTCTGGCCCTTCATGATCCCGTTAACGACCGGGTTGCTTGAAAAAAGTAGCCTGCGAAGAAAAATACTTTCTGTTCTCTCTGTTCTGGGAGCAACAGCCTCAGCAACGATTATTTGGATTATGATTTGTTTTCCTTTACATGTAACATCTGTCGCTCACCATCTTCATTATCAATTCGACCTTCCGAAGTCACTTAAGGATCTTATATGGATCTTTACCTCAGTGTATTTGGTTGCGACTATTATAGCTCCTTTTGTTTCCTCAATTAAAAGAATAAATTGGCTTGGAGTCGTTTTCCTGGCTGCATACGCTTTTACTTTGACTGCATTTCCGTCATCTGTCGTTTCCATTTGGTGTTATTTTGCCGCTGTTCTGAGTATCTTGGTTCTGTGGATACTGGTAGGAATAAAAATACAGGATGAGCTTGCCCTACGGCGAATCAAATCGAAAAAATAATCACGACAAATTAGCTGGATCTACGCTAGTTTTTAAAAAACTGTTTCCGACGAAAATACCGTAACTGCTTTTGATTTATTTATGCTCAAAATATGAAGCCAGTTAAAAAAAAGAATTATTTTATGAACAGGATCGAATTCATACCACCTTTTTCCAAAATTGGCAGAGGATGGACTCTTATGATGGTTGTTATGATAGGCTTCACCTAAAAGAAATATATCAAACGGTAACAGATTGCGTGAAGTGTTTTTCAACTTAAAATTAACCCGGCCATATTTATGGGCAAACCAATTGATAACGGCTCCATGCAAGGGCACCATTACTATATTAAGAGGGATTAGTAAAAACCACCAGGCAGAGGGAGCAAATAAAATATACATGAGAACGTAGGCCGCAATCCACATCGCTCTCGATAACCAAAAATGAGCGATCTTGTCCAACTGGTGCCAGTCAGGAAGATTTTTCAGAAATCTTTCTTCACAAAATATTCTTTTTTTAAAAAGATCAGTCGAAAGTTGTCGGGTACGCCACATCATGACAAATAAATTCTTGTCATAGGCAGGCGAATGCGGATCTTTTTCTGTATCCGAATAAGCATGGTGCATGCGATGCATAATGGCGTACACTTTCGGGCTTACGTACGAAGACCCTTGGCCAATGTAGGCCAGCAGGTAAAAAAAACGTTCCCAAAATTTACTCATGCTGAAAGCTGCATGAGAAGCATAACGGTGCTGAAGAAAAGTTTGTGTAAAAATAGCCAGGTACCAATGGCTTAAAAAGAAAACAAGTATTACTAACATTAAATAAAAAATGATTGTAAAGAACTACGATGTTAGCCAGTAAGATAGACCAAAATGTCCGTACCTGCTAAAATATTGTCAGCAGCCGGGCCGCTTTTGTGAATTGATTACAATATCGCATTAGTTTCAAAAATACTTTCTACACGAGTCAGGCGATCGTTGAAGCAACATCTATTCTCCAAAAACAGTGATGAACAGGTCGTGCCCTCCACGGTAATTGCGCTGCATACAGGATCGTTTA
>DASYSW010000064.1:0-21701 GCA_036002905.1 Chitinophagaceae bacterium | reverse complement strand
AATTTTATTCCTTTATTTTTCTGAGCACCAAAAATCAATGGTTGCCCGTGTTCAAGGAACAGTGAATTATCAGATTTGGTAGATTTTTCTGTAAAAACTTCAAAAGCACCATCATTAAAAATGTTGCAGTTCTGGTAGATTTCCAGGAATGAAGCTCCTTTATGATTGTTGGCCCTCACTAGCATGGCCTGCAGGTGCTTTGGATCCCTGTCCATACTTCTTGCAACAAATGTAGCGTCTGCACCGCGGGCTAATGCCATAGGATTGAACGGGTGATCAATGCTTCCGGCAGGAGTCGACTGTGTTATTTTGTTTTCTTCTGAGGTGGGGGAGTATTGACCCTTGGTCAAACCATAGATCTGGTTATTGAACAGTAAAATATTTACATCGAAATTGCGACGCAGCAGGTGAATCGTATGGTTACCCCCGATACTTAAGCCATCTCCATCACCGGTAACGATCCAAACACTTAACTCTGGTCGCGCAGCTTTTAATCCGCTCGCCACGGCGGTGGCGCGTCCATGAATTGAGTGCATTCCGTATGTGTTCATGTAATAGGGAAACCGCGATGAACACCCGATGCCCGAAATGATCACGATGTTTTCTCTTGGTATACCTAACGTGGGCATCACTTTTTGAACCTGGGCAAGAATCGAATAATCACCGCATCCGGGGCACCAGCGAACCTCCTGGTCAGTGGAGAAATCTTTTGCTGTTAATGCAGGGGCGGCCGTAATAATATCGCTCATAGAAAATTTATAGGGGTTCTGCAAATTTAAACAATATCAAATAAGCGGCAATGCCTAATCAAGCGGTAAACATTGACTTTAGATAATTTTTTAACCTTTCGGTGGAGATAGGACGTTTGCCAGAAAGACAACTATCGCTTAATTAGTATTTTCATCCAATAATTATCAACCAATGAGAAAATTTTTACAGGCCCTTTCTTTGCTTTTCTTTGCGACTTACTCTTATTCGCAGATCAAAGACCCCGTCCAGGTTACAGACATGCTGAAGATAAAATCTATCAGCGGAATTAGCCTCTCGAATGACGGAAGCAAGGCGGTTTTTACGGTGACAACTATTGAACCGGATGGCGATTCCAGGTGGGAGAGTAAATACCTGAACCAGGTCTGGATGGTAAATACAGACGGTGCCTCAGCTGCCAGGCAATTAACTTCAAAGGAAGGATCGTCCCAGGGTGCGTGGAGTCCCGATGGCAAACAAATTGCCTTTGTTCGACTGGCCGAGGGCAAACCACAGATCTTTTTATTATCTCTTGACGGAGGTGAGGCCATCCAACTCACCAAATTCAGATATGGCGCCGGCACGCCAAAATGGAGCCCGGACGGTAAGCAGTTATTATTTTCATCAAGCATTCCTTTAAAGGATCTCATAAACGATTCTTTGTTGAATCCGTCTCATTCCCTTCCCTTGTGGCCGTATGAGAGACCAGGGTTTGATAAAAATAATTATTTGAAAAACTCCAGTGCGAAAGCTGATCCCGATGGAAATATGGAACAGATCAGGGCGTATCTCGAAACCGATGCAAACGATAATAAGGCAAAAGTCGTCGACAAATTAAATTTACAGGATGAGATGGGAGTGAATACAGACATGAGCTTTAATCATTTTTTTGTGGTAAATGTTGACACTCCTGCAAAACCCATCGAGCTCACAAAAGGTTTTTACCGTTTCTTCTCCGCTGATTTTACCCCCGGCGGCAAGCAAATTATATTATCGGGAGATGTTGACTCCTTACAACACCCTGACCGTTCTTTAGAAAGCGAGATATTTATTGTCAATGCCGACGGAAGCAATTTGAAAAAAATATTGGGGGAAGAAGGACTTAGTTATAATTCTCCCGTTGTATCTCCTTCCGGAAAATGGTTGGCCTTTCAATACGGTAAAACTTCATTTGTTACTGTTCCCGAGCTGGCCGTTATTCCCTTGACGGGTTCAGTAAAAGATAAGATCGATATTCATTTTGATCGCAATAAAGGGAATTTTGTATGGAGCAATGACGACAAGTACATTTATTTCTCGGCTCAAAGCAATGGCGGGCAACCGGTTTACCGTGCAGATGTAACGACAAAAAAAGTTGAGCAGCTTTCTGATGATAATAGTGGTATCACAGGTTTTGACGTTGTTCATGACAAAATGATCTGTGTGAAAACAGAGGTGGCTGATCCTTTCGATCTGTATATAGCTGATGCAAATGCAAAAAATCCAAAACGTGTCAGCGATTTCAATTTCACTTGGGTTCAGACAAAGCAACTTTCATTTCCCGAAAAGAAATCCTTTACCAATAACAAGGGGCTGACTGTTGAATATTGGATCATGAAACCGGCCAATTATGAGCCCGGTAAAAAATATCCACTGCTTTTAGAAATTCATGGTGGTCCATCTGCCATGTGGGGACCCGGTGAAGCAACCATGTGGCATGAATACCAGTTTTTCTGCAGCAGGGGCTATGGTGTTGTGTATTGCAACCCCCGGGGGAGTGGTGGATATGGGTTCGATTTTTTAAAAGCCAATGTTAATGATTGGGGAACAGGCCCGACAAGTGACGTTTTGACCGCTTTGGACAAAACGGTTGCAACGGAAAGCTGGGTTGACACATCTAGGCTGTTGGTGACGGGTGGATCGTATGCTGGTTATCTTGTTGCCTGGATCATTGCCCATGACCATCGGTTCAAGGCAGCTTGTTCACAGCGGGGAGTTTATGACCTGGCGACTTTTTTTGGCGAGGGTAATGCGTGGCGACTGGTTCCGAATTATTTTGGTGGTTACCCCTGGGAAGGGGCGACAAAAGCAACTCTGCAAAGAGAATCCCCGATAAACTATGTGCAGAATATCACGACTCCATATATAATTTTTCATGGAGAGAATGATCGTCGCACCGGTACTACCCAGGGTGAAATGTTGTATCGCAGTTTAAAAGTTTTAGGAAGACCAGTAGAATATGTGCGACATCCCGGGGCCACACATGAGATTACGAGAAGTGGTAATAACCGGCAGCGTATCGATCAAATGCTGAGGACATACGAATTTTTTGAAAGATGGATAGGTAAAAAATCTTTTTAAATTAAATACAATTAAATCGGACAACATGAAATTCAACAAGAAATTTATTGTGATTGGAGGTGCCATTGCTTTTGTAGTTATCGGGATTGCAGCAAGTAAACCGCCGCAGGAAAAATTTAACAAGCAGGAAGAATTTAAAAACCTTAAAGTGCTTCCAAAAAATATTTCAGAGCAGATGTTGGATTCAGTGATGGATGAATTTGAAAAAGCATTAGGAGTAGGGTGTGACTTTTGCCACGTAAAACCTGCCGATTCAACCGCAAACTGGGATATGGCAAGCGATGACAAGCCCGAAAAAAATATTGCCCGGAAAATGATCGAGATGAGCAACAAGATCAATAAGGATTTTTTTAACGCTACTACAAAATATGGCGATGAGAACGCCTTGTTGGAAATACGTTGTGTAACCTGTCATCATGGTGAACCTCATCCTGAATTTGAAGAAGAGGAAAAACCTAAAGAGAAACAACAATAGAAGTTTCCCCGTTAAGCGTCTCTATAAAACAGAAACCACCGCGAGCGACGGTGGTTTTTTTGTTGTAATGGCTGGGCTTTAATAGCCGGGGTTCTGAGGAAGAATATTCGGATTAGCGTCCACCTCAGGTTGTGGTATGGGCCACGTCCATTCACGGGCAGCGGGATCAAGCGTACAGAAACTTGTGCAGTCATCCCTGTTAACTGTACGTGTTGTTCTTTTAAGATCAAAGAAACGGTGACCCTCACAGATCAATTCTTTTCGTCTTTCCTGTTGTATTGCATCCATCAACGCCGTTCCGTTAAGCGCCTCCGGGACATAGCCATTGATTCGTGCAGCCCTCAGCGTGTTGAGGTCATCGAGAGCAGTGGCTTCATCATTAATCCTGGCGGAAGCTTCGGCACGTATCAGGTACATTTCGCCTGTACGGAAGGCTTTGAAATTTACGACACCATCCGGCTTGCTTAACTGAGCGCTTTTTGCGAGGTATTTTGATAAAACCAACCTGCCGGAAATATCCTGGAAATAAGAAGAATAACGAACATCATTTACCTGGTCATATGTAGACACTAACGTAGGATTCGGTTTGTACTGACTCCTGCCCTCAGGTGCCGGTGCGACGGGGAAATAAACATTTGATCCCGGTGCGCCTTGTCCTGCTTCAAACACACAGGACCACAGGACCTCACTGTTAGAATTATCTGTCCATATATCAGGGAATTCAGAAATATCCGCCAAAGGTTTTGCGTCAATAACGAGTGTTGCATACTGGATGGCATCATCGAGCTGGTTACTGTATAAATACATTCTTGCCAGCATAGCCTTTACGGCATCAGCATCGATATAAGCGCGGCTGTCACCATCATTAATATCATGATCCATATTGGTCATCAGGCTTGCCGCATTCTTAAGATCCTGCTCAATGTGATCGTAGTCTTCTTTTACAGTACCGCGCGCCGGTTTTTGTTCATAATCAAAAAGGGTGAGGTAAGGAACACCAGGCGATGTGGAATTCCTATCGTAATCATCAGCAAAATATCTCAGCAGGTCAAAATGAACCAGTGCTCTTATCGCAAGTGCCTGTGCCTTGATGCGATTCACCGCCCCCTGGTCTTCTGCTGCAAATTTGTCAATGTTGTTTTCAACAATATTTGCCTTGGCAATAATTGCATACCCTGCTATCCACGTGGCTTCGATCTGTGTTTCATCTTCGGCATACGCCCATCTTGAAAACACTCTTTCATTTCCCAATGATTCGTCCGATTCGTTTAAGTTATCACTAAGCATATCGGGCAACGTAACAAAAGCATTTGATGCCCCATCGGTTGCTCCGTAGTAATTTGTATTTTGAAATGCAGAATAAGCGCCTGTTAATGCAAATTCAAAATCCTGGATCGAGTTCAATTCTTGTCCATCAAGAATATATTCAGGTTTTACATCAACCACTTTTTTACAGGATGCCAGGGAGTATGTAAGAAGTATAATGATCAAAAATTTTTTCGTTATCATAACAGGGTAATTTTTTTTTTTAAAATCCAATACTTACACCGAATGTGACGGTTTTTAATTGCGGGTATACAGAACCACCTAATACACCTGTTACTACTTCCGGATCATATCCAAGGAAATTATGCCAGACATACAGGTTTTCACCCTGCGCAAAAACTCTTATACTCCTTATTTTTATTTTGTTTAAAACATGTTCGGGCAAGTTGTAACTCAACATTACATTGCGCAGCCGGAGATAGTCAGTCTTTTCAATGAACCGGGTCGTCTCTCCGTGCAGATCATTGAAAGGACTTGGCACATTTGTAACGTCTCCCGGTTTTTGCCACTCTTGTAGCATGGAGACTGCAAGATTGGAAAACCAATAAATGGAATTTTCGACATTATACCTGTCATTATTGTAGGTGTAAGCTCCGTATGCGTAGCTGAAAAATACATCGAGGCTGATGCCTTTATAACTCAATGTCGTGGAAAAACCACCAAAGTTGGGTGGATCTGAAGAGCCCACGATAGCCCTGTCATCCGGATCATAAATATTCGTCGTGGATTTTCCATCCTTCTTATAGTATAGCGCATCTCCATTTTGAGGATCTACTCCAGCGTAGCGGACAACATAAAATGAATTGATCGGCTCACCAACCCTGTTAATGAACAATCCACTAATATTATCGGTTTGACCGTTTTGATCCAGGAGTTTATTATTGTTATGGGTATAGTTTAATGCGAGGGTCCACACAAAATCTTTCGTTTTTATTGCATCACCGCTAAACGAGATTTCAATCCCCTGGTTTTGCAGTTTCCCAAGATTGTTGTTGATAGATTGGAAACCTGATGTGCGCGACAATTGCCTGTCTAAGAAAAGGTCTTTTGTTTTGTTGTTATAGACTTCAACTGTCCCTCCTAATCTTCCGTTGAACATTGTGAATTCAATTCCTGTGTTGAACTCAAGTTTTCTTTCCCACGTCAATGTTTTTGGAAGATTGATGAGTGCGAGACCACCGACTCCGTTGTATACAGTGGGACCAAAGTATTCCCCCGTTGTAAAATCGCCGATACCCTGGCTGCCTACAGAACCGTAGCTGATCTTTAATTTTAAAGCATTTAGCCAGCTCCCTGTTCCTTGCATAAAGTTTTCTTCGGTCATGATCCAGCTGGCACCAAGCTGGCCGAAATTTGACCAGCGTTCCTCTTCCGAAAGACGTGATGAACCATCTCGTCTTGCTCCCGCGTTCAAATAATATTTTCTTTTAAATCCGTAGGTAGCATCGATAAAATAGGAAAGCAGGCCGTTTTCAGTTGCTGACCCGGTTACGGTGGGAATGTAACCATTCGTCGCAGTTCCTGGAGTGATACCAGCTTCGTTTTTGAATGGTCCTACAAGGCCAAATCCTGAAAATCCGAAATTTTCAGCCTTGCCCTGGATGATCTCATTGTAGATCGCCGCGTTTATCTCGTGATCACCCATTGTACGCTGGTAACTTATCGATGTTGTCCCTGTATAGCGGAAATTTTTTGAATAGGCACGGTCAACCTGGCCATTACCACCCTGTGATTGTGAACCCTGGTCGGTGCTTTTGTCAAGATAAGTGAACGATTCATTTTCTGTGAGATCAACGCCCCAAACGGTTCTTGCTTTCAAACCTTTCACCCATGGAACATTGAATTCAATATAAACGTTACCTACTCCTTTAATTTGATCAGAGTTTCCGTTATTCTCCAGCAATTCCTGCAAAGGGTTGGGTTGCCCTTGCAAATAATCGATCTGGTAGTCTCCGTTTGCATCATATAAATTGAGATAAGGATTAAACCACCGAATTGCATTCAATGGACTTCCAATGTACTGATCATTTTCTCTCGTACCTATCAATCTTGAGTACCCCATGGTGCCATTCAACCCAACTCTAAAATCTCCGAATGAGTTATCAAGATTTATACGCCCGGTATAACGTTTTAAACCAGTGGTGATCACTACACCGTCCTGGTCAAAAATGGACCCCGAAACGTAAAAATGTGTTTTGTCGTTTCCGCCAGAAACACTCAGCTGATGTTGTTGTGTTTTTCCTTTATGAAAAAGAATATTTTCAATATTATAATCTAATTTGCTCAAGCTGTCTACTTCATCCTGTGTCCATCCGAATGGATTTGGTCCATAGTCTGGTCTGTCGTAAAATTCATACTGCAGTTTTTCCGCAGAGGTCATCAGTTTCAGTTTATTCGTTGGCAATTGGGACCAGCCATACTGAAAATCATAATTGACCTGCGTCTTGCCGCCAACACCCTTCTTTGTGGTAATGACGATTACACCGTTGGCGCCTCGTGATCCATAAATGGAAGTGGAGGATGCATCTTTTAATATATTGTATGATTCAATGTCACCGGGATTGATCGTGGCGAAGTCGGCGGCATTTACCTGTACTCCATCTATTATATATAATGGAGTGTTGCTTCCATTGATCGACCCTTTACCACGAATAGTCACCACTGCTGCTGCACCTGGCTGACCACTCTGTGATTGTGACAACAATCCCGGAACTCTTCCCTGTAACGCTTTGTCGAATGAACCAATGGGCGTTAATTTCACCTCATCGCCCGATAGTTTTGAAATGGAACCTGCTACCTGTCTTTTGTTTTGAGTGGCGTAACCATTTATCACCACTTCGGTAAGGCTGCGTTGTGCTTGCTCCATTACAATAGTTAAGTTGGTATTGTCGGCTGTCATTTCCTTATCCGCAAACCCAATAATCGTAAATACAATTACATTATCAGGTGCGGCTGAAATTCTGAAACTCCCATCAGGACCGGTTGTAGTTCCTTTTGAGCTTCCTTTGATGTTAATGCTTACGCCGATTAAGGGTGTGCCACTTGCATCAGTTACTCGACCTGTAACTTCCCGTTGTGCTTTGACTGATAAAGAGAGAATAAATGCAGATGCCAAAAGCAGAAGTAGTTTTTTCATCTGAACATGTTTTGGTTTATAAACCGGGATGCCAACCGATCCTCGGTTATCGATTTTCATTGTATGGTTGGCGAATATGCTGGTTGGGTGGGTATCACAAGTTGACAATAAAGAAATAATCAACGCCGGATTTGATTTTTTTATTTACCGAAGCATGACAAATGATAACTGAAGTTGATCGGATCGCAATTAAAAAAGGCAGTCAAAAACTTCGACTGCCCTTATTAACGCTTGAGTATCGCGATTAATATCCCGAGTTCTGTTGCTCCCTGATATTGGGGTTAGCATCGAGTTCTCCCTGCGGAATTGGTAAAATGCGGCGGAAATTAGTAGTTTCTAAAACCAGGGGTACATTGCCTGGATAGTCGTTGGCAAGATCTACTCGTGTAACGTCTAAATTATTTCTGACAAGGTCCCAGTAGCGGTGCCCTTCAAATGCAAGTTCTTTTCTTCTCTCTAATAAAATATCATCGAGCAACGCTTGCCCCGCTGATGAATATCCTGCGAAACCCGGATCTCTTTCAGTTGCTACATCATTCAGGTAGGTGAGCGCTTTTGTTTCATCATTCTGATGATAAGCTGCTTCGGCGGCGATGAAATAAACTTCCGACATACGGATCACCTTCATTTCATCTTTGTCAGCGGAACCTGTATTTGGGAATTTGTTTATCACTTTGACATCAGCGCCGCGGATCGCGCTTCCAACTATAAACAGATCTTTTCTCACATCAGTGTTGCTGTAGAGATCATATAGTGATTCTGCTGCGAGCGCATCCCCATAGCCGCTTTGATCGAAGAAATAGGGAAGGGATGAATTTCCAATATTATTTGTGGCATCAAACACAATCTCAAATAACACTTCCAGTTTATCATCTCTGTCCGTATTGTTTTGCCAGAATGATAGCACGTCATTTAATCCGAGGAGTGAGTAGCCACTGTTGTTGATCACATCTTCTGCAGTAGTGAGAGCCTTATCCCATTCACCTTTAAACTGGTACATTCTTGCAAGCAATGCCTTTGCGGCCCATTTGGTAAAGAAACCAGAGGATTTATCCTGTGTCATTAAATTAGCCGCATCAGTGAAATCTTTTTCTATCTGCGCATAGACTTCCTGTACGGTATTCCTTTGCGGCTTTATTGTCGGGTCATACGCTAATATTAATGGAACACCCAAAGCATTCGGATCGACTGCATAAGGTTTCGCAAAAAACTTTACTAATTCAAAATACATCAGGCCCCTGATCGCCAGGGCTTCGCCGCGCAACTGATTAACGTTTTCATTGCCCTGGAGAGAAGAGTTGATCACATTGTTTGCTCTTAAGATGGTACTGTACGCCGATTGCCAGATTCCCTGTCCATTCGCATCTGTAACAGTGTAGTTGATCTGGAAAAAATCCAAGTAGCGATTGCTGTTGATGGTAGAAATATAAACATTATCTGAGACCAGGTCACCAAACAAGGGAGTGGTTCGGCCGTAAAGATTAACGCTGTTCATATTGCCATACGCGCCATTCAACGCAGCCTGCATGTCCGATTCGTTAGTGATGGCCACATCAGACGAAACACTGGTGTATGGCCTGAGATCCAAAAAACTTTTTTTGCAGGAGCTCAATGCTATGAACATTGAGGCTAAAACGATCAGCCCCGCAAGTTTTGATTTATTTTGTGCTTTCATATCTGTAAATGAGTTTAATTGATTAATCATATCACAATTCAATGTTCACGCCCGCTGTGAACGATTTTGGAATAAAGAATTGCAGGTCATTGGTACCATTGATGCCTTGTTCAGGATCCATAGTAATATTTTTATCAAATGTTTTTGTCCAAAGATTTGTGCCTCTTACATAAAAGCTAAGGCGAGTTAACATCAGTCTTTTTAGAACTGAGGAAGGCATTTCAAACCGCAATGCAAGATTGCGCAGGCGTATATAGTCTCCTTTGTAAAAATATCTTGTTGAAACTGCGTTGGAATTTGTTGCATTGAAGAAATCGTAACGCGGTACATCGGTAATGTCACCAGGATTTTGCCAGCGTTGCAACTCTTTCCGATTATGATTCAATGAAGCAAAACCGCCATCGCCGGTATACAGGAATCCCCATTGATCATAGATATAATTTCCATACTGATAATTGAATTGCGCATCAAGGCTTAAAAATTTGTAAGTAAACGTAGTATTTAGCCCTCCAAATCCCTTTGGTGAAGCGCTACCGATGATAGAACGTGTAACCTGGCTAAAATCGTTTGTCTTTTCTTTTTTAGTGTCATCCTTATACCATTGTGGATCGCCAGTCTGGGGATCTGCACCAGCCCACAAACGAGTATAGATCGATTGCACATCTTCTCCGACACGGATAATATAAGGCAGGTTTATAATTTCTGTCTGACCTTCACGCAAATGTGTTACTTCATTCTTGTTCCATGCGCCGTTTACGGAGATCGTCCATGTAATATCTTTTGTTTTTATTGCCGTCGCGTCAATGGTTAGTTCAAGACCCTTATTTACCATCGCCCCGATGTTATTACTAAATGAAGGGAATCCGCTGGTCAGAGAGAGAGGCTCGGCTAAGAGTAGATGATCTGTCTTGCGATTATAGTAGTCGGCTTCGACAGTGATCCTGTTTTTGAGTATGCCCACTTCGATACCTATGTCCAACGGTTCATTTTGTTCCCAGGTAAGGTCCGCATTACCAACCGTGCCGTTATCATTATAAACAACGTCTGTGGTTACACCGGGAGCAATTGTTTGAGGGAAGCTTGCCGGAAGTCCATTGTATGTTCCTTTGAACGAATAAATTGTTCTCCACGCATAGTTCCCGATCTCTGCATTACCGTTCACACCATAGGAAGCTCTGAGTTTTAATAATGAAATGAGATTTATGTTTTGCATGAAATTTTCCTGGTCAACATTCCACGCTCCTCCCACGCTCCAAAACGTTCCGTACCGGTTGTCAGAACCAAATCTTGATGAACCGTCACGACGAATACTTCCTGACAAGGTATAACGGTTAAGAAAACTTATGTCTGCTTTTGACAATAATGATGTAAAGGCATAATCAGAACCGTCATATGTAGGTGTTTGTGGAGTGACAGGTGAAGGATAAATAATAGAAGTTGTCAAAGGCAATCCTGTACCTGTTGCATCTTCTGTTAACTGCATTGACTTTTGCGCTTCATAACCTGCGGTTACGTGGCCGCTAAGCCTGTCTTGCCATGCATGAAACCCATAGTCAGCCAGGTTTGTCCATACCCAATTGAATAACCTGTTGTAGCGTGTATAAAACAAACCAGTTGTTGAAGGATCATTTGAAGAGAAATCACCAAAGAAAGGATTGAAATAATTGTATTCTTCTATTGTGCTGTAGTCAACTCCGTAGCGTGATGTGAATTTCAGGTTGTCTAAAATATTAAACTCAGCGAATGCAGACCCAAGCAACTTTGATGTTTGGTTGCTTAAGCGGTCATATTGCCGGATAGCAATGGGATTGTATATCTGGCTAAATACAGTTGGGTCATAATTTGGTGTGCCATCGGCATTGTATGCTTCCTGCGTAGGCAGTAAGGCCAGCGCGGCAATAACCGGGTTTCTGAAATTGGCACTTTCTGATTCACCTTCCTGGTGAAATGTTGAAAGATTAAGATTAGCACCGAATGATAATCGTTTACCGGCCTGGTGTCTTAAACTGGCATTTCCACTATACCGTTTGAAATCTGAACCAATGATTTCACTGATCTGTTTGAAATATCCCCCTGAAAGAAAGAATTGTGTTTTTGCGTCGCCACCGGAAGCAGATACATTAAGTTGTTGCTGCTGCCCTTTTCTTTGAACAAGATCAAGCCAGTTATAATTGGCAGTGGTGTTATAGCCAAATTGATCCAGTATTGCATCAACATCAGCCTGGGTACCGCCGACGTGTAGCACACCTTCTGTAGTTAGTTGTTTAAATTCATCTTTGTTCAGAGGTTTTGCGAGGTCAGGGAAGAAAGCAATATCGTTGGTTCCAAATTCTCCGTCCACTCTTATTTTAGTTTTGCCCGCTTTTCCTTTCTTTGTTGTGACGAGAATTACACCATTAGCAGCGCGGGAGCCATAAATTGATGCGGAAGCGGCGTCTTTCAATACGCTGATGCTCTCGATATCGTTCGGATTGAGACCCGCCAATAGGTTACTTGAATTGGTGGCACCCGAAAAATCTCCCGAGTTTACTGGAACACCATCGATAACCCATAAAGGTGCGGAAGAAGAACTGATGGAGCCAATTCCCCGAATGCGGATCTGTTGAATACTTCCGGGTTGCCCTGTTGGTGAAACAGACTGAAGACCGGCTACCTTTCCCTGCAGCATCCGGTCAACAGAAGTCATCGGGACATTTTCCACTTCACTTCCAGAAACCTTGCTAATGGCGCCAGTCACCTTTCTCCGTTGTTGTGTACCGTACGCTACAACTACCACTTCATTCATAGTGCCGGCTGCAGACGACAAATTAATTGTGTAACTCGTTGCACCGGTAAGACTGATCTCTTGGTCTCCAAGGCCTACATAAGAAGCAACAATTGTTGAGGCATTCGGAGGAACGGAAAGAGAGAATGAACCGTCTGCAGAGGTCGAGGTTCCCACGTTAGTTCCTTTAACGATAACGGAGGCGTTTGCAAGAGGCGACCCTTTATCGTCAGTAACCTTTCCTGTGATCGTTCTGTTTTGACCTGCCGCAAACAGAAGCGAAAAAACTGATGTAACAAGAAAAATAAATTTTTTCATTGCTTGATGTTTTGATTTTACGCCCATAAATACCAACCGATTTTGGGCTAACTATTTTCATTCTGTGGTTGGTAAATTGTTCCGGTGAGGATAAATCGTACAAAGGACAAAAAAGAATTGATCAATGCTTCGCGTTTTCTCTTTCAATTAACCGAAGCATGAAAAAGAATAACTCAAACATAATTTTTCAAGAAACAACGGCTTTACACTATCGTTTATAATCCCGGGTGCAGGGAAAAAGTAGAATTCTCTCATCATTTCTATTTTCAATCCTATTCAGCACCTTATTATGGCGTTACAGCAGATAAGTCATAGTTCTGTCATGAAGTACATCTTCGGGAGCTATTGATTTACTCAACCATGAATTTTGATAAACGAAGCAGCGTTATTAAAATCTGAATAATCTATTACTAAATTCCTCCATTTTACGGCAATAAAATTGTTTAAGTTTTCTTCAACCATTCGTACCTGAATTCGTCCACGAATAATTATTTGCTAGAGGTTAACAAGAAGGACAAATAGATTTGATGTAGTTGTTCGTTTACTGTTCAGTTGCTTTAATCCTCACCCGAATCATGAAAATATAAACCTAAGAACCGCTGTTGTTATGATTCGTGACCGATACCTTAAACTATTTTTCATTCCCTTATTGGGAATGCTGATTCCGCCGGTTTCGGGTATGATTGGGTATAACCATTACTCGACTTTTGAGATAATGGGTATAGCTATTTTTTTCATCATCACCTCGTTTTGTATCTGGACAGGCTGTAACTGGATCCATAGTAAACTCAGGAGCCATTTCAGGGGGATATCAAATCCCTTCCCGAAAATTATTTCCCTTTGCATTATTTGCCTCCTGTATGGGAATAGCGTAGGCAGCATATCTACGATGATCTGGTTCTCGATTTCAAAGGAACCATTCAGTTGGGACGCCCTCTTCAAATTCAATCTTTTCTGCTCCCTTGCCATTATACTTTTCACCCTCGTCTACGAAATTTTATTTTTAAACAAGGAAAGAGAACTGGATACCAAGATCGTTTACCAGATCGATCGGGAGCGGTCACAAGCCGAATTGGAGGCCCTTCGTAAAGAACTCGACCCTCACTTTATTTTTAATTCACTCAACACGCTGAACCATCTCATCGTGAATAACCCGCAGCAGGCCTACATGTTTAATAACAAGCTGGCGCAGGTATATAAATACTTCCTGATCAATAAGAATAATGAACTGATCTCCATTTATGATGAGCTTGAATTTATTGAAAGCTATTTTTTCCTGTTACAGATCAGGCACGACAATAAATTAAACCTGCATACGGAGCTGGGAGGAAATGATGAACGGGTAACCATGATCCCGCCTTTTGCGTTACAGATATTGGTGGAGAATGCAATAAAGCATAATGAATTTAGCGAAGTGAAACCTTTAAATATAAAAATAACGTTGAACAATGAGTACCTGAAAGTATGCAATAATGTAAAACCAAAGCCCTACCTCGTGCATTCGACAGGTATAGGTTTAAAGAACCTGAGCTCCCGTTACAAAATACTTTGTAACAAGGACATTGTGATTGAAAATACGGATGAATATTTCGCAGTCAAGTTGCCGTTAATCAAACAACCTAACCTTTAAAAGTATTCGCCATGTTGAACACAATTATTATTGAAGACGAAAAAGCGGCCCGTCAAAACCTGATCAATGCGCTGATAAACATTGATGCTAATTTGAATGTGGCGGCAGAACTCTCCAGTGTAAAGGAGAGTATTGAGTATTTTTCAAAAGCGCCGGAGGCCGATCTTATCTTTTGCGATGTGCAACTGGAAGATGGCTTGTCGTTTGAAATTTTCAGTAAGATCGAGATCCGAACTCCAGTAATTTTTATCACCGGCTATGATCAGTTTGTCATGAATGCCTTTGAATACAATGGCATTGATTACCTCCTTAAACCGGTAAGCGAGGACGAATTGCAAAAAGCAATCGTCAAATACAGAAAGCTGGAGAAGCATTTTGGCAACCAGTCTTCATTGAATAATCTGGTGCAATATGTCTCCCGGAAGAAGACAAGGTTGATCGTGAAAAAAGGACTGGAAAGCATTTCGCTGCGACTGGAGGACATCGTGCTGTTTTTCACAGAGAATAAGATTGTTTATGTCGTTGACCAATGGGGCAAGAAATATCTCATCGATAGGAACCTGGGAGAACTGGAGGAAGACCTTGACAAAAGTATTTTTTTCCGCGCCAACAGGCAGTACATTGTCAATATAAACTACATCAAGGGATTCAAGCCTTATGAAAAAGTCAAGTTGCAAATCGATCTTGTGCCGGCAGAATTGAATTACTCCATTATCATTAGCCAGGAAACCGCGCCGGCTTTCCGTAAATGGATGTACGAAGCGTAGTGTTCCATAGGTTTCAAAGGTTCCAAAAGGTCCACAGGTTTTCCATCAAGTTCTGGAACACCTGAAACGTTTGGAAACTTTTGAACTTATAAAGCTTTGACCACATTGCAAATCACACTTGGTTTGCCCAATGTGTAGTAGTGCAGTACAGGCACCCCGAATTGTTTTAATTCTTTTGACTGTGCGATCAGCCACTCAGTTCCCACGGCAGCGACCTCTTCGTCGCTTTTACATTTAATGATCTCGTTAGCCAGTTCATTGGGAATGTCAACATAAAATGTACGTGGAATAACTGTGAGCTGTTTCTTTGTTGTGATAGGTTTCAAGCCCGGTATGATAGGTACGGTAATTCCCAGGTCGCGACATCGTTTTACAAAATCAAAGTATTTCTGGTTGTCAAAAAACATTTGGGTAATGATGTATTCGGCACCGGCATCCACTTTTGCTTTCAAATAATTAAGATCTGTATTCATATTCGGTGCTTCAAAATGTTTTTCGGGGTAGCCCGCTACACCCATACAGAATTTTGTCTTCACGGCCCCTTTCAGATCTTCTTCCAGGTAAATCCCATTGTTCATGTTGACCACCTGTTTCATCAGATCAATGGCGTAGCGATGCCCATCAGGCTCCGGTTCAAAAAATGCTTCATTCCTCGGAGCATCCCCCCGGAGCACAAGTACATTGTCCACGCCCAGGAAGTTCAGGTCGATCAATGCATCCTCGGTTTCATTTTTGCTAAACCCACCGCAGATCAGGTGGGGCACGGCATCCACCTTGTAATGATTCATAATGGCGGCGCAAATAGCCACGGTACCCGGTCTTTTTCTCACATCAACTTTTTCAAACCGTCCATCCGGCCTTTTTTTGAACATGGTCTCACTCCGGTGGTAGGTTACGTTGATAAAAGATGGTTTGTGTTCCATCAGCGGGTCGAGATGGTCATAAATGGCACTCATTCCTTTTCCCTTCAGCGGCGGTAATATTTCAAACGATATAAGGGCATCCTTTGCTTCTTTTATGTGGTCTGTGACGGTCATTATTCTTAATCTTATATCGTGCAAACATAAGAAGGCACAAGGCAATTACAAAGTGTAGAGTCATTAAGTCATTAAAGTCATTAGTCAGCGGGCAGTATTCCTCCTTTCGACGGATGTCCGAGATTTCGATCTTTCAGCGTAATGACTCGATGACTCACTGACTCCAATGACCAATTTATTGGGTAAATTGCATTGATGGTCACCCGGTTTCGAACTTTTCTTCTCAGGCTTTTTATTGTCCTAAATTTTATACTTGTTGCGGTCTTTTTACTGGCCTGCCTGGCCCCTTATCTTGATCCCACCAAATGGTGGTTTATCTCGTGGCTTGGATTTATTTTTCCTCTTCTGCTGATACTTTTGCTGATTTCACTTTTTTTCTGGTTATTCTTTAAGCCCAGATATTCTCTGCTGCTCCTGGTTGTATTGTTGCTCGGGTGGAAAAGTATCAGCGTTTTTTATGCCTTTCATCTTCCGAAAGAGTTCAATTTTAAGAAACCTTCCGATGTGCTGAGAGTTGTTACGTGGAATGTGGCCCGGTTTGTTGAGATCAAAAAGAATAACAACAGTGGCAGCCAGATTCGTTTGAAAATGATGGAACAGCTATTGGACCAGGATGCGGATATACTTTGCCTGCAGGAGTTTCATTCTTCAGCCCGGAGTAATTACTATGATAATATAAACTATATCCGGAAAAATCTGCGGTATCCGTATTTCTATTTTTCGTTTGACGAAGATGGTACAAAACAATACTATAGCTCGATTATTTTTTCAAGAATTCCCATAATTGACAGTGGGATTATTTACTACCCCAGTCCCAGTTTACATGAGCCATTGATCCATGCGGATGTAAAATTTAACGATGATACGATCAGGATATTCACCAGCCATTTGCAATCGGTTCAATTTAAAAGGAGAGATTATGAACGGATCAATGAAATAAAAAACTATGAGGACAGCATCGTTTCCAATTCAAGAACCATTTTTTCAAAACTAAAAAAAGGCATCGAGCGGCGGAGCGTCCAGGCAAACGTTATAAGGGCCCAGCTGGGCCAAAGCCAACATCCTGTCATTTTTTGCGGTGATTTCAATGATGTGCCCAACTCCTACACATATTTTACGATTCGCGGCAATATGCAGGATGCATTCCTGGAGAAAGGAAGCGGCATGGGACGATCATTCACTTCCATTTCGCCCACACTTCGAATAGATTATATACTTGCCTCAAAAGATTTTTCCGTTTTGCAATTTGACAGGAGCAAACGAAAATATTCCGATCACTATATGCTGGTAACGGATTTAAAACTAAAGGATCATTAACAGGTAAGTTTTAATTATTTTTGAACCCCCGGTGGTATTGCCAATTGGAAATTGTCAATTGGCAATTTTTATAAGGGGATTGTAAAGCAACAACAATAATGAGCGAACTGAAAGTCAATAATTCACTGACACGTCAAAAGGAAGTGTTTAAGCCGATAACTCCCGGTCATGTGGGTATGTACGTGTGCGGCCCTACTGTGAGCGGTGAAAGCCACCTGGGTCATGCACGTCCATATATAACATTTGATGTCATTTATCGTTACCTGGATTACCTGGGATACAAGGTTCGCTATGTGCGTAATATCACGGATGCGGGGCATTTTGAGGAAGAAGGCAGGGAAGCTGAAGACAAGATCTCAAAAAAGGCCGTGCTTGAAAAGTTGGAGCCCATGGAGCTTGTGCAGAAATACACAAACTTATACCATTGGGCCATGGAACAATTCAATTGCTTGCCTCCCTCCATAGAGCCGACAGCGACAGGTCATATAGTGGAGCAAATAAACATGATCGAGAAAATTATTGCTGATGGCTATGCATACGTGATCAATGGTTCCGTGTATTTTGATGTAGAAAAATATGCGGCCGCGCATGACTATGGAAAACTCAGCGGCAGAGTGATGGACGATCTGCTTGAGACAACGAGGGAACTGGAAGGGCAGGAAGAAAAAAGGAACAAAGCGGATTTTGCGTTGTGGAAGAATGCCGCACCGGAACACATCATGCGATGGAAAAGTCCATGGGGTACTGGTTTTCCCGGCTGGCACATTGAATGCTCTGCAATGAGCGCGAAATATTTGGGTGAACAATTTGACATACACGGCGGTGGAATGGATCTTTTATTTCCACATCACGAAAGCGAAATCGCGCAAAGCACGGTTTGCAACCGTGTAGCTCCTGTTCGTTACTGGATACACAACAATATGATCACCATCAATGGGAAAAAGATGGGCAAGAGCTACAACAATGTCATCAAACTAACTGAATTATTTAGCGGTAATCACCCGGCACTCGAGAAAGCATACCACCCAATGGTGATCCGGTTTTTTATTTTACAAACGCATTACCGGAGCACACTAGATTTCAGTAACGAAGCTTTACAGGCATCAGAAAAAGGATTGAAGAGATTATGGGAGGCATACGAGAATTTAGGGAGGCTACAAGCGTCAAGTGACAAGCCGCAAGCAGGGGATGAAGAGCTTGACGCAAAAGTGAAAAAACTTTTAGCCGAATTTGATGAGTTCATGAATGATGATTTCAGCACAGCTAAGGTTTTGGCGAATATGTTCGAGCTCGTACCGATCATCAATTCCATGAGGGATAAAACAATTCCTGTTTCTGCATTGTCAGGCAAAACTTTTGAGCTTTTGCAAAAACAAATGAAAACATTTATTGAAGATATTTTTGGATTGAAGATTATTACTGAAGCCGACAATGAAAAGCTTAAGGGAGTAATGCAATTGCTCATCGATATTCGGAGGGAAGCGAGGGGTAAGAAAGACTTTGCAACAAGTGACTGGATCCGTAATCAACTTCAACATTTGGGGATCTCATTGAAGGATGAAAAAGATGGAAGTATTAGCTGGAGCATCGAATAGAACCACGATTTTTGGGATTGTGGTGGATTAGTGGGAGCAATGGTGGGTTGGGTCTAAGGCAACAGTCAGATTTCCCTTTAAATCTTTTAAAATCCTCTACATCCTGGTTCTGGCTCTCACCATCTCTCTTTTTCCTTTTGGCCCCGGAAGTTTTTCAACGACGAAGCCCGCAGCCTCCATCGCTCTTCGTACTTCACCCTTGCTGCAGTAGGTTACAAGAACTCCTCCCGGTTTCAACAAGACAAACATTTTTTCAAAGATGTCTTTTGTCCATAGTTCAGGTTGGACATTGGGAGCGAAAGCATCAAAGAAGATCAGGTCAAAGGTTCCAGGGGCTCCAAAGGTTTCAGAAATTCCTGGCGTTCGGGAAATTGCCTGCTGGATAGGCAGGGTTAATAGGTTGATTTTAGATTTCTTAAAGATGAAACCAGGTGTAAGTTCTATTTTTTGTTCCCATTCAGAATAATGCATTTGTTCAAATATGAGCTGAAGGTCTTCACGAACCAATTGTTTGCAGTAATTCAAGGACATGATCTGGCTGCTCGCCAGGGGAAATTGCTCAACGGTTTCGAAATAAATTCTTTGTTGTAGTCTTTCAGCTTCAATAATAGTAAGTAACGCATTTAATCCCGTACCAAAACCCATCTCAAAAATGTTGAGGATACTTTCTTTAGCCGCAGCTAAGCTTTTTAAACCGGCTTCAATAAAAACATGCTTCGATTCCTGGATGGCCCCATGAATGGAATGATAGGTTACATTTAACTCCGGCAATGAAATAGTATGCGAACCATCGCTCGTCAAAATTAGCTTTCTCTGCATCAAACAAAATTCTAAATTTATTTCCTCATAATCATCAACCGGGTAAATCACAATATGGAATATATAGCACATCTTTCGAAGGACGACCAATTAAAAAAATTAATTGAGGCACATGGGACTCTTCAGCTAAAGAAGCAAAAGACTCTTTATTTATACCTCTGTTACTCTATCATGAGCCAGCAGCTGTCTACTAAGGTGGCAACTGTCATTCGGAAGCGGTTTATTGATCTTTACGGCGGTGAGCCGACAGCGGGACAAATTGTAGAAACTCCTTTTGAAAAACTGAGAGCTATTGGCTTGAGCAACGCCAAGGTGAATTATGTACAGAATGTTGCAAGGTTTGAGATGGAAAAAGGGATAAGCCATCAAATGCTTTCAAAGATGAGCAATGAAGAGGTGATCGAATATCTGACACAGATAAAAGGCGTAGGCCGGTGGACAACGGAAATGTTGCTGATGTTCGCCCTTTGCCGGGAAGATGTCTTCGCCCTTGACGATCTTGGGTTACAGCAGGCCGTGATCAAGCTGTATGATCTAAAGCACCGCAAAAAGAAGATCATGCTTAACCGGATATCAAAAATATCGGAACAGTGGAGCCCCTACCGCACATACGCTTCGCTGTACCTGTGGAGATGGAAGGACAATCCTCCGATTGCAACGGCAAAAAAGAACGGAAAAGCAAAATAGAGGGCATTGCTGCGCTACACCATTCATTTATCGTTTTCCAGGTTTTTAACCGCCAGCTTCAAAAGTTGCTCACCGTCTTTTACCGATTGAACCAGCAGAAATAAAAACTCTTTGTCCATTTTTTTTCCTGCGGAGGTTTGAAAAAACTTTATTAACTCATCAACTTCATTTTCAGTAAAAGTTCGCCGGTAAATATTGACCAGGCTATTCTCAAGAAGCTTACTTGTTTTCCCGGTGGTGATATCTTCCATCAATTTCCTATAAAACTCTTTTGAGTGGACAGTATCCTTTTGTTGTTCATCCATGATCTTGATCTTCAGAATAGCTGTGACACTAAGACCATTTTTCTCACCTAAAAGTTGTTTTATTTTTCGTGTTAATGCGTCATTCGGAACAGTAACTGTGTCTGCTTTCAGGATATTGGCTGTGTCGAGTGCCTTTAGTTTTAGAATGAAGGCACTATCAATTTGTGAAAAGGATAAAAATGGAATCAATATGACCTGTACGAGTATAATGAGTTTCATATAATATTTTGTTGGGCGAGTATTTGCTTTTTACCGTCTTCGAGGATCACTTGTTTTCTCGGATCTACAAACAACCATAGCAAGGCGCCGGTGAACAACACGCCTGCAAGAACAAAGATGGGAACATTAAAATTATTTGCGAGGTCCGCCAGTTTACCGAATACGACAGACAAAAGAAATCCTCCTACCTGTCCGAAGAAATTCATAACACCTGCTACTGTTCCTGCATGGCTACCGCCTATATCGACACAGGCAGAAAACGATACCAGGCCGTTTGCTGCGAAAAAAAGATGACCGACAACCAGCATGATCGCTGCGACCGTGTTATTAGAAATAAGGCATGCCAGGAGTATGCATATGCACGACCCTCCCTGGGCAAGTACGCCAAAAAGCCTTCGACCAAATACGAGACCTCTTTTTTTGACCAGCCAGTCACTTACAACACCTACCGACAGAACCACAATTACGCCAGTAATAAATACGTAGAAGCTTGTCATTTTCATTTCCTGCTCAGAGAAATGTTTTCCTTCCTGCAGATAAACGG